>NZ_JBNPXI010000004.1:0-144187 GCF_050433385.1 Brassicibacter mesophilus | reverse complement strand
TTTCTAATGAATTTAGCCTTTCACTCATGCCCTTTGTCTCTGTTTCTAATGAATTTAGCCTTTTACTCATGTCCTTTGTTTCTATTTCTAATGAATTTAGCCTTTCACTCATGCCCTTTGTCTCTGTTTCTAATGAATTTAGCCTTTCACTCATGCCCTTTGTCTCTGTTTCTAATGAATTTAGCCTTTTACTCATGTCCTTTGTTTCTATTTCTAATGAATCTAGTTTTTTATTAATCGGTCTAATCTCTTCTCTTAGTTCTTCTCTCAGCATTTCTCTTAAGGCATTTACTAGGGCTGTATCCATTTATCCTCACCTCCAACTGCAATATTTTTCTTCCAGTTAATTTTTATTATTGTCCGTTCATTAATTATCTAAAGTATATCATTTATATTAATGCTACGACAATAATAAAGAATCTGAAAAAATAAGTGGGAAGGTGCATTTAAAAATGATAAGACAATTAAAAAGCAGATCTTCTAAAAAATCTGCTCTAATTCCAATAACATAACTTTAAAAACATATTCATGATTTTTGTTTGTTCAGTAAACTCTTCATTAGTCAATATACCATAGCTTTTACCATAAATACCTCTTGACTCTAAGCTCCATAATAAGGCTTTGAAATTAGGGTACTCATTGATATTTTGTTTTACTAGCCAGATAAAGTCTTGTAATTTTCTATAGTTTAGTGTATCATTCTTCTTTTCTTCTTTGTATTCATCTAAATCTATTAGTAATTTAAATGGTAGCATAATCTTATATCGATAATCTTTGCAGTTTTCAAGAGAAAAATCTTTCATGTAGTTTTTATAGCTTTCACAAAGTATTCTATACATTATATCTCTCCCTAAACGAAGGTAACTTTTCTTCAAAATACTTCTTTTTTGATTCAAATAAATCATCTCTACTTAAAACTTCGTCTATAATTTTATTTATAACCTTTTTATCAGCAATTTTAATAAGCTCGTCTATGTCTTGTATATCCTTCTGTTCCAGCCTTATTATTTTGCTTACAATTATATCTTCAACAGAAAGTATATAGATGTTTAGATAATCAAATTTATCAAGCTTCTTTGACCTCTCCTTATATATAGGAGAGATTAATGTACTCTCGTACTCTAGCATATCAAAATCTCTCAAATGAACAAATACTTTGTCCAGCCTAGAAGAATAGTTTAAATCCATAAAATCAAAATCCCTTGTTGCTCTATACGAATATCCTCCTAATATACATGCAGAACCTCCTAAAAGAAACATGTCAAATGGTTTAATTTCAAACAATTGAGCTACCTTTTCCATTTCAAATATTCTATTTTCTAACTGCTTCTTTATATCCATACCTATCACCATTTTAACCATATTTGAGTTATTTAAATTCATATAGTATGAACTTTTTTATTCATTAAATATACTATATCATAGCAACAGAAAAATAAAAGACCCCTTGATATTTTTTAAGTTCAAATTATAAAAAGTATCACTTTTAATATTACTAATAGTAAAATATAAAAAATGCCTGATAAGTTTACTGCTTATCGGGCATTTTTTGTAATGATTTCTATTATTCAAGCTACGCTATCATTACTTGTGTGCTTTCATGTATAGCTCAGGCTATTTTAAAACTCATCATCAGAATTTTTTATTGCTGCACATTCATCTGCGAATTTAAGCATGTCTATAGCAGCTAGTCTTATACTTTCCTACTTAAGGGCTGACTTTATGCTTTCATATAAGTCTCTTACAATGTTAGTATCTGTTAACCCAGTTACTTTGTCTATAGCAGCGCTGTATACATGAGGTATTACTTTCTCGCAACCTGCATCTACGCATGTCTTTATTATAGTATATAGGTTGTCAGTAGTTATGCCTCCTGTTGGCTCTATTATAGGGATGCCTACTTCAGCACAAGCCATAGCTACTTCCTTAAGCTCATCTATATGCTTCAAGCCCTTCATGTGGAAAAACTTTACTGACATAATTCCTGTATCCTTCAACATACTTAATGCCGTTTTTGTGTCTATTACTGCAGTATTCATTTGACTACTATGAGGACCTGTAGATATGATAACTTTGCCTACTTCACCAGAAGGACTGATAAGAGCGTTTACTATTGTTCTAGTACAACCCTTTCCTTTTAATAATCCCAAAGTGTATGGGGCTGTAGTAAAAACTTGATTAACATGGCCTGGATCTGTTTCAGCAGCAATTTCTGCTGCCATTTTCCATTGGTTCGGGTCTCCATCACCTAGCCCTACAGAAATAGTTTTTATTTCTTTTTTAAATTCTCTAAAATACTTTATAGCTACTTCAGTATTCTCAAAGTTTTTCGATAATAATCCAATAAACACGTTGCCATCTAACACGTTTTCTACTTCCTTAGCATTTGGTATGTCTTTAGCTAATAGATTTAAAGCAACTCTACCCTTATAAAAATCATATTTATTCAAATCCATATTTATCCCCCTATTCACTGAGATTTTCCATTATTTCTTTCAATCTATTTACAATATATTTTTCATCTCCATCAATCATAGGTCTTGGGTCTATATTGATAATGCCGATGTTAGCATAATGATTTCTTGTATATATAGCTGGTGCTCCACCTTCTAATTCCTTTATTACATGTGTAGCATCTATATTTTTTAAGTTAGTGTTTACTTTAACACTTACCCTGTATATTTCTCTACCTGCTTCATCCTTAATAATTGAAGCAGTCAATCCATCTATTTTGTCTATTTCATCTGCCATCCATTGAACTAATTTTTTTTGCTTTTCAACAGTTGATTTTTTATCTTTAGTTGAATATAACTCAATAGCTTTTAATAGACCCATTATATTTTCTTTGCCTACCTTCATAGCTCTTCCTATACCTTTATATTGCTTTTTACAATATGATATCAATTGCTTTTTTCCAGCTATAAACCCTGATGTAGAACCCTCAATTGCCTTTCCTCCACTGTATATTACTAAATCTATACCTAGTGCAACATATTTCTTTAGATCTTCCTCCGCGGCACCGTCTACTATAAGAGGTAAATTGTATTTATGAGCTATTTCTATCATATCTTTCATTGAGACCATACCTTTTTGAACTGCATGATGAGACTTTACATATAGCAATGCAACAGTTTTATCATTGATTGCAGCCTCAATATGGTCTTTTTCTACCTTGTTTGCTTGACCTACTTCTATAGGGACTCCTCCACCTAGTCTTATCATCTGAGCTATAGGAGCTCCAAAGTTAACAGAGTGACCTTTTTGAATTATAACCTCATTATTCATGCCTTCACTATCAGGAAGTCTTTCTATATGGCTCAAGTTATCCTTTGCTATACAAGCAGCTGTGGATATAGCTATTCCAGCTGAAGCTCCTATAGTAACGCACCCATCTTCTGCCCCAGTGTACGAAGCTATTATCTCTCCAGCTTTATCTATAAGAGCTTCAATAATTACATAGTTCATTGCGGCTTCTTTCATATAATCTGCTACTAAAGGATTTACTATTGATGCTCCTAATGCTGTCATTTTTCCACTAGCGTTTATAACTTTCTTAAGATTAATTTGTTCATATATATTCATGTGTAGTCCTCCTTATCAAAACAGAAGAATATGGCAAATACCATATCCTCCTGTTTCATCCTTATAATTATGCCAACACTGGGAAAAAGCTAGCTAATATCATTGCTCCTAATATTGCTCCACCAGCAATTGGCCTATCGATTTTATAGAATATAGCTGCTCCTATGAATGCTCCAACTCCCGCAGGAATACTGTATTGTATTGCTGAAATAATAATCAACGGTCCTAAATATCTACCTGATGCATTGCCTGCACCCATCATTATGTTAGTTCCTGATGAAGCTATACCCTGCGGCATGAGCTTACGTATAAGTATAATAACTGCTCCAATTATAAGGCCTATAGCAGCACCTGTAAGCAGTGCAAGGGCAAAATTATCTATTGGTAAAGTAAATCCTGATGCGAGCATCAACGCAGGTATACCTATACCTACACCAGTCATTAGAGAACCACCAATATCTAGAACTCCAACAAGAGGTCCTTCAAGAATTCTAGCTATCAAAAACCCAGCTGCAAATCCAGCTGCTGCAGCATAGTCGCCACCTTGCAATCCTTCATCTAGCATCTGTACTACAAATATTTCATTAAAAGCTCCAACATGGTGAGCAACATACATATGTGTTCCAGCAAATATAGCCGCAGATGCTAATGCTACTAATATTGGAAAAGTGTATTCTTTTAAAAGGATTTCTCTTAATCTATTCATAAATCCAGAATCATTAACCTTAACAGTATCCATATTTATCCCCCTTTATTAGAATAATGCTAGTACTTTTTCGAAGAAGCCTCTGAAGTATGCTATCACTATGAATAGAACAGTAACTATTGTGATCATAATATTTGTTGCTTTAGCATATCCATTGTCTTCAATTGATTGACCTATAAGTATACCTAAAACAATACCTGGTACAGCATTTCCCATTATCATATGGGCTAACCCACCTAAGATTGTACCCCATATTCCTGTTATCTTACCTGCATCAAGAGCGGCTAGCCAAAATATAATTGGCATAACAGGGTTTATCATTAAATTAGCTGCTGGTCCTAAAATCTTTTGAGCTATAACTGACATAGATTCTGGTATAATTGATGCTAGTGTGTTTAAGAAAACAAGTACCACCGCTCCTGTTATAGCCCCTGCAAACACCATCTTAGCAGGATCTTGTAAAGTTTCTTCTACTTTCTTATTCTTAAGAAGCAGAAGTCCTGCTGCCCAGTTTGGTATTACCCTATGCAAAACATCTTGTGTCAATGCACCTGCTGCAACTACAGAAGCAGCGGCATTAAACAAAAATCCAAGTCCAAAAGAAAAATGTGTAACTGCATCTCCTTTACAAGCATTTAATTCTCCTAATGTCCTGAATGCACCCATTGACTGTACCTTGGGAGCATGAAACATTCTCGCAGCCCCTGCTGCAACTGCTGCGCCGCCAATCATACCAATTATTAATGATTTAATAACGATAGCTAACAATTGTTTTTCCCCCTTTAAGTAGAAATGAATTTTATTAGAACAATAATTTTAGCTTTCAAATAGTACTTGTATTTAGTTCTAGGCATAAACAGCCATAAAAATTTTTCTGTAAAACTTTCCTCTTTCTCCTCTAGATTGTAAACTGCTAGAGGCTCCATGTGCAGCACTACTCCCTTTATTTCATCGTAAACTATTTTCCTTAACTTACTAAATATAGTCCCGTATGCTTCTTCTTTGGATTTTCCAGTAGCATCAATAATGAATTCCTTTTCTATTGTTTCCATAGTTTGTTTTTCATTCATATACAACTATCCTTTCTTGTGGATCCTGAGGTACTCCTCTACTATTCTTCTCCCAAGCTCTTCACTATCTAGAAAACCAAAACCTAAAACCTGAGCACCTTCTTTTATTGCAGTAACTCCTGAATCTACTGAACGCAAATGATGCTTAGATTTATAGCCATGTTTATTTGATGCCATTAAAGCTCCTGCACCACCACTTCCACAAAAGCTAAGTCCTATATCTGCCTTTTCTTCGTACATAACATCCCCAAGCTTCATATCAGCAGCCATGCCAGGAATAAGTATAGCCTTGCCTCCTGCGCTTTCTACACCTTTTGCAACCTTTTGCCCTTTGCCTAGTCTATCTCCTATAACTACCACTACCTTATTTTCCATCTTCTTCACTCCTTTCTATATTATTTTTTGCTGCTTGTATGTGGATAGAAACTAAAAAAACCTCTGATTTATCCACAGTTGCATCATATTTTGTGAATAATGGTATTAAAACTTCTTCTGCTGCCTGAATAGAATATTGATCTATTTCTGATAAAGCATCTTGTGAAATCTCCATCACCTTTTCTCCATCTCTAAGCCTCTTTATCATGCTTATCATATGAGAGTAAAATCCAACCTTATAATGACCATCAAAGGTTATGCCTCTCTCTTGAAGCTTTTTCACTATATCAAGCACTTCATCTTTTATTTCTTCATATTCAGAATCCTCAATGCTGAACTTTGGTTTCAAATCCATTATAATGTCCATTGATTTTATCCCCCTAGTTATATTCAATTTCAAATATTTCCCCAGACTTTATTACATGAGAGGTCTTGATATGCTTATTCGTTTCAATGCTATTTCCATCGGAATCGGTCAGAATTTTCACTTCATCCTTTATGCTAAATATCGTGAGATCTCCTAAAAATCCTTTCTCAATTCTCCCATAACCTTGAAGCTTAAAAATATCTGCTGGCACTGCTGTAACTTTACTCAATGCCGAATCTATATCTATACCTAGCCCTATCAATTTGTTAATAGTTGTTTCAAGACTATAAACGGGTCCATTAATATTGTCTTTATATATGTCTGTACTGATAATATCAGGATAAAATCCTTGACTAATTGCCTTCTTAGCAGTATTAAAGTTAAAACTGGAAGTACCATGACCTATATCAAAGCAAACTCCTCTTTTTATAGCATTTTGTGTTGACTTCTTCAAATCACCTTTTTCATCTAACAGCCCATTTGCCTTTCCATGATAGCAATGAGTTACGACATCACCCTTGTCTAATATGTCTAATACATCGTCTATATAAGGAGGATAATTACCTATATGAACTACCAATGGTAGCTTTAAATCTGACGCAACCTTTTTTGCTAGTTCTATTGGTTTTATCCCTAATTCTCCTACGGTTGTAGCACTTGCTCTTGCTTTTATTCCTTTTATATAGTCTTTGCGGATGTTCACAATTTCTTTAACCTTATCAACTCTTATATTATTCATATCTGATAGCTCATACCTAAGATTTTCTAAACCATTATAAGCAATGTTTAATAGTGAGAACACTGATGTAGTGCTATCTTTAATATTCTTACTAAAAAAATCTTCAAAGTTTTTAGGTCCTGAACTCCCTGCATCAAAAATAGTTGTTACACCTCTTTTTATTCCGACTTCATCAGGTTCTACACCCAACGCTGTACCTTTATATACATGAGTATGAATATCTATAAATCCAGGAGCTACTATTTCATCATCTAAATATATTGTGTTTATGCTTTCAACAGAACTTATGTCGTCTTCTATTTCAGTGATTAAGCCGTTGTTGATGCAAATATCTTTTCTTGTGAAATTATAGCCACTACTTATATCTAGAAGTTTTCCTCCTTTAATCAATATAGAATTTGTCATAATATTCCCTCCTTAAACTAAATACCTAATAATAGCTACTACCTCTCCTTCAGGAATTCTTATATCATTTTTTTCTGCAATATTATTAAGGTGTTCTTTTACTATTGGATATAATTCCTTATACTCTTTTCTATATTTATCTAAATTAACTTCTTTGTTAAAAACACCTGAATTCCATCTAGGCATAGCCATAATCAGATGAATTATAAGACCCCAGAGATTATCTAGTTTAAATATTGTATTAGTTTCTCTCTCTATTTCCTTTACCATTTCATTTATTTCAGCTAGCATAAGAGCTATCCTATGAGAAAACTGCTCATAAAAAATATTTTCCATAGACTTATTTGTTGAATTATTCGTTATAAACTCAGCCAAAAATCCTAACTCTGTTCTAAGCTTGCTGATATCTGACGCTGCAACATATTTACCTGCGATACCCATTATTGAATTTAGAATATAATTTTCTCTCTGTGTGTCATTCTTATAGATCTCACCACTATCTTTATACAAGAATTCTTTTATTCTGTTTATCTCAGAGTTATCAACTAACGGACTTACTTTTATCACTGGTTTATTTGATAATACTAGCCCAACAGTACTTATTACTATATCTACATCATCTATTACAGTTTTTTTATCCTCTAGATCAAATACTGATAGAGTATCTACAATATCTATATCTGATATGCTATTTTCTATTCTATAAGCTAATACCTTTGCAGAGCCTTTACCTGTAGTACATACTACCAAAGCTCTTTTTTTCTTACCTTTTTTAATAATTTCCATATGAGCGGCTAGATGAAGAGCTATATAGCCAATTTCTCCTTCATGAAGCTCAATATTTGTTAATTCTTTAAACACTGACCCCATCGTCTTTGCTAACTCAAAAGAATCAAAATACTTTGTTTTTATTTGCTCTAGTAATGGGTTTTCATGATGTATATTAAGTTTATATTTTTTAAGAGTAAGTCTAATATGAGAAAGAATATCTTCCTTAAGCTTTATAAGCTCATTATTATCTAAGTTTACATAATCCCGTATAGATACTACCATTTCATCTACCACTTGTTTTAGTGTAATGTGATTGTTAAACAATTCTTCTTCATATAAGGACCTTAATTTAAGATCTGCTGATAGAAGATGTATTGTTATGTTGGCAATCTCACTATCAGTTATTTTAACTTTATAAAAGTCTGTTAGCGTTTTCCCTATTTTCATGGCTATTTGATATTCTTTAAAATCTTTTACTGCTTCTATTCTGTCTTTAGGAATAACTATCTTCTGTCCCTTAAGCAATCTATCTATGGCAACTGATATATGTACTATCAGTGATACATATGAGCTGTCAGGAATCCAAAAATCCATTACGCTTTTACCTGATTTAATGGCCTCCTTTATATCCTCTATCTTTATTACATCAGATAGACTGTTTAGTGAAGCTAAATTAAGCCTAGATTCTTGATTGCTATCACTT
The DNA here is from genome assembly GCF_050433385.1 of Brassicibacter mesophilus. Taxonomy (NCBI): domain Bacteria; kingdom Bacillati; phylum Bacillota; class Tissierellia; order Tissierellales; family Thermohalobacteraceae; genus Brassicibacter; species Brassicibacter mesophilus. The sequence continues at coordinate 135,469 of NZ_JBNPXI010000004.1, read as the reverse complement.
TTTTCGATTTTACTTAGAAGTTGAAGGAGTTCATTCTTGTTATTGTATCTCATCAGCATATTAGCAAGGTACTCTCTTATGCTTTTTTCCTCGCCTGCCAAGATATAACCAATTCTAGGTTTACTTTTTAAATATATATCATACTTTTTTATTTCTTCTCTTATTTCATTTAAGTCCTTCATAATCGTAGTTCTACTAACAAGCAAATCTGTAGAAAGCTGTTCTGCAGTGACTGGACCATTTGACTCTAAAAGCATTAATTGAATCTGATATTGTCGTTCTTCTTTAGACAATACTCTGTTGATTGATGCTCTTTGCTCTCCAATTACACTTTTAAAAAACTCTTTATCCTTTTCTTTTATCTCAATCCAAATGCCTTGATGAGGCTTTTTCATTAGAATATAGCCATTACTTTTAAGTAAATATTCTACTGCATCTATGTCATACCTCACCGTTCGAACACTTACATTATATTTTTTTGCAAGCTCTTTGGCTGGGGTTGGAGTGCTAAGATTTACTAGGTCCTGAAGTATATTCTTTTGTCTTTCAGTCAATTCAATCATAGATTTATTCTCCTCTTATTGTTGCAATATGTTTACTTTAAATCTTTTCGAAGTATATCTTTATTCACATTATATATCTAAATATACCTATATAAAACAGCAATTTACTTCCTTGTAAATGTTGCAATAGTGTACTATATGTAAGTAAGGATAAGGAAAGTAGCTTTAAATTCACATTTATACAATAAAAAACAAAGTAACTCTTATAATTTAAATGCTATAAGAGTCACTTTGTTTGTGTTTTGTCTATATTATCTATACAGATATGTATAAATCCTGTATGATTCAACATATTCTTCATTAAGGATTTACCTAGCTTTTCCTTGATTTAAATTCTTCTTTTTTTAAAGCCATGGTAAAGCTTTTATTACTACTGATACAACAATAGTGCTAAGTGCCATAGATGTAACATTTGCAACTGTTGGATGAATATGATCTGGTAACTTTGAAGCAAAGTATTCAGCTATTGGCCCTCCTAATATTCCACCTAATAAACCTGCAACAATAGCTACTGACAGAGAACCACCAAACATTAGAACACATGCAGGTCCGACGCTTACTACTGGAACATATGTTGCATACCATCCACTCTCAAAATATTTATTAAAATACAGTAATACTCCAATTCCAGCGCCTATAAACTGAGATAGTATGATAGCTGGTATAACCCCGGCTGCATATGCTCCGTGGCCAGAGTTTATTAGCCACTCTAAGCTAACTCCTATAATAACAAATATTCCTGCTACTTCATTGCCATAAAATTGTGCTTCTGAAAAATCTGCTAATACTCTTCTTACAAACCATGATGGTTTAGACATTTGACTAAGCTGTTCTTCTTTACTTACAGATACTTTAGTACCTTCTATAGCCTTCACTGGCTTCTTCTTCATCCAAGGAAGCACCTTACATATCTGACCAATAATAATACCAGTTATGGCCATAGTTAAGACATTACTCACCACACCTGGAACTTCAAGTACAGGCATAATATTTGTCATTATCCAAAATGCTACTGGAAAGCTTAATGTCCCACCTAAAATCGAGCTTGTAAATAACGCTCTATAGCTAGGGCCATACATAAGCATCATTGAAGGCGGTACACCTACCACTGTAATAAATGTAGGAAGCCAAGTATATTCTCCACTACTAAAGAAGTTAGTAAAGTTTAGTACAAATATAGCTATACCAAGCGATATAACCTGTGAAGCAAATACCCATGGCCACATATTTGCTGATCCATAGCAAATCTCAAATCCAGCAAACTTAGATCTTTTAAGACTCAATCTCCAAGCTACTAATCCACCTAATATAATACCTAAAGAAGCTAATACTCCAGCATAAAACTGAGCTTCTGTGAAGTTCATTAAAAACCAAACAAACTTATACAGTATATCCCCTTCTCCAGCTTTTTCGACTACCTTGCTATATGGGAACCAATTTCCAACATTTTTAAAGCTATTTAGTACAAAATATAGACCAAACCCTATAATCAGAGTATAGATAAATCCGACAATAGACCCTATAGGTCTAACTAAAAAACCTTGTTTTTCAGCATTATTAACTTTCATAGTTTTAGTATCGGCCACTAAAATCTCCCCTTGTTTAGTTTTCTAGTATATAGCTTATATATATTTCAGCTATTCTAGCAACTGAATTCAATTTAATCTTTTCATTTCGCTGATGAGCCATGGCATCATCTCCTGGCCCTAATATAACAAATGGAACATTAAGATCTGGGATAATCTGTGAAGCATCTGTATAAAAATATATCCCCTTATAGCTTGATTCATAAGTCAATCTATCACAAAGCTTCTCAAGCCTCTTTATAAACTCATCGTCCTTACTAGTTTCAACTGCTGGTCTGTTATTCTTAACATTTATTATAATAGTTAAGTTATTCTTATCTTCCATCATTCTTTTAGCTATTTCTCTTCCCTTGTTGATGATATCCTCATGATTCTGATTTGGAATAGTACGGATATCAAGTGATGCTGTAGCTCGTGTCGGGATAACATTTGTGTTAACTCCACCAATAAATTTGTTGACTGCAAAAGTGGACTTTCCAAGTAAAAAATTATTACTTTCTTTATCTATCACAGCTCTAAACCCACTAATAAATTCAATAAGATACTCTACTGCGTTAACTCCTAAGTCAGGTCTAGAGCCATGTGCTGATAATCCATCAACTGCTATTTCTAGCCATAATGCACCCTTCTCTGCAAGCCCAAGTTTTTCATCTGAAGGCTCTGCAATGAAAATTTCTTTTGTATTATCTAAAAGCCCAGACTTCTTTATCTCTAAAACACCCATTCCATTAAACTCTTCATCTGCTGTAAAACAAAAGTGTATATCTTTCGATGGAGTTATTTTATTCTCTAAAAGATACAACGCAGTCATTATCATAGAAGTTACTCCGCCCTTCATATCAGATGAACCTCTTCCATACATATATTCTCCATCTACTACTGCATCAAATGGCGGGTAAATCCATTCATCATAATCTTCCACAGGAACTGTGTCAGTATGACCTAAAAAAGCTATTGACTCTTCTGCACTTTTTCCTGGTATAGTTATAACAAGAGTCCCCCTATTATTACCATGGTCAAAGATTTTATATTTTATATCATATTTTTTAAAGTAAGATAGTATTTGATTAACTACATCCATTTCATTACCTTCTGGATGAGTTGAGTTTATCTTAACTAGCGACTCTAATACTTTTCTACATTTATCTACTACAACAAAATCCCTAACGTTTTGATTCATATCATTTACTCCTTAGAACTATTTATATAATTATTGTAAAGACCTCTTAAAAGAAGCTGACTAACTTATTTTTGGTATGAATGAGTTGTTATATCACCAGTTCCTACATTTCTTACCATACCAAATCTAGATATCCAGCCTCCAGCACCATTACCTCTTCTTACTGCTCTATTTTCAAATGATACTACATTACCATTAACAATAGTATAAGTAGCTAGTTTATCATCTTTGTCTATAATAGTAACATTAGCTAAAGCTCCTACTCCCAAATGTCCTACTTCATTAACCCACCAGTCATTCTTAGTTCTATCTGCTATAAGCTTAGCAGGATTGCATGTCATGGTTGCAATAGAATCAGATAGTGATAATACTCCTTGCTCAGCTAATTCTATTAAAGCAGGTATATTATCTCTAGTATCTCCAAAGCCCTTCATAGTAGCTTCATTTTGTCCATCAGAAATTAATACATCAACTATTCCTGCTTCTAATGCATCAAGAGCCACTTGCTGTGCTTGTTTTGGCATCTGTAAGCCTTCTCTACTGCCTAAGCCTTTTCTAAGCATTGTTGTTACAAACTCCCCGCTTACATTTTCACGCTCTATCAGTTCTATAACAGCTTTCATACCTTCTACTGCATCCATGTGTGTTCCACATCCTGCTGCAGTTGCATGAGCCAAGTGAACATTTCTTCCTTTTGATAATTCAACTACTCTTTCTGCATGAGCAGGGTCCTGAGTATGAGACATGAAAATAAGGTTAGCTTTAGATGTAATCTCATAAACCTTTTCAAAGCTTTCATCTGGCATAATGAAGTGTCCCATGTGGTCCTTAATTCCTACTGTTAGGGGTGCTGTCATATATGTGATCATATTTCTAGTCATTTTTTGAGTTGCAATGTCAACTTCTAATTCTCCCTTGAATAGTTTAATTATTTCTTCTACTGAAAGTCTTGTTCCAAGCACATTCAAAGCTCCTAAGTATACACCTAGATTTAGCGGTAATCCTCTATCAACCTCTGCACCAAGTAACGCTGGAGCCATGAAGGTATTCCCCGCTCCAGGTGACAATCCCATTGTAACACCGCATTGAACAGCTTCGAATACTGGTGCTGTACTTACTTCAAATAAATCTCCTAAATGCAAATGCATATCTATAAGACCAGGAACCACTAATAGTCCTTCACAGTTAATAACTTTATCTCCGCTCTCAGGTTTGATATCGTTTTCCACTTGGTTAATTCGACCATTTAGTATAGATATGTCCTTTACATCCTGAATATTGTTTTTAGGGTCTACTACTGTTCCACCTTTTAAAATTATTCTTCCAGATTGCTTTATTGCTCCAATTGGATCATTTAACTTGTTATTTTTCACAGATGCTAGAATATCAGGTAAAGAGCCTACTTTAGTTTTATACATTAAAAAATACCTCCCTCTTTCGTTTAGATCTGATTATAGGATATAATATCTCACATGCATTGTCTTTGTCCACCGAGAACAAAAGAAAAGACTAAATATTATACCTTGAGTACAAGTATACTATTTAGCCATATGCAATAGCTTTAAAGCAATAGCAATATTTAGCTTATCTTCACTTTCTTTTAAATCCATACCAAGTATCTCCGTGATTTTATTAAACCTGTATTTCATAGTATTATAGTGAATATATATTTCTTTGGCGGTGACCTTTAAGTTCCAATCGTTTTTAACTAAATATCTTAAAGTATCTAAAAATTGAGTATTATTTTCCCTATCATATTTTATTAGCTTGCCTATATAAGAGCTATAGAATTCTTTTATGTTTTCGGTATCTGATAAATTATCAAATAACTTATAAATGCCTAAATCTTCATAAAAGATAGTTTTATTCTTACTATAAATACTTCTCCCAAGTTTTATTGCCTTTCTAGCTTCATCATAGCTTATGTGTATATCTTCTGGAGAATCTTTATAGCTTCCTATACCTACTGTGATAGTAAATTTATATTTCTTTAGCACTTCTTCTTTTATATCATCGCTTATTTTTTTAAGCTCTTTCTTGAAAGCTTCTATGTTTTTAAATGAAGAGTTTATTATAAAAACTATGCTATCACTAAAGTTCGTATAAACACAATTTTTAAAGCACTGTCTCAACTTTTTTCTTACATGGGTAAATATACTTTCTCTAGTTTCCTCTAGTATCCTATTATGCTTTTTTTGCTTTATATTCAGATACTCTCCCTTGAAATTATCTATATCAAAAATAGCTACTATGCTACCTACTTCAAAGTTCCAATCATATAACTCTGACCTACTTCGAATTTCCTGCAATGATTTAACATTATTCATAATCAAATCTTGTACAAATTCATCTCTATATCTTGCTTCAATCTGTAGATTTGATATCTTTTTCTGAATTTCAAGCTTTAAAACTGTAGCAGCATGCTCAAGAGCTATTTTATCGTATTCTCCTATATCCTCTTCTTCGTCATATATAACTATATATCCATATTTTTTCATATCAATATTTATACAATAGCACGTATATAGGCTTAATATCTCTGTTAGGTCCTTGGATCTAATTTTTTCTACTTTTTCATCATCTAGACCATTACAATAAATGTTATCAAAATAAACATCGTAATAAATAACTTTTCTATTTAAAATACTTGATAAAGTACTCACTATTTTTTCGATACTTTCTCCACTAATAACTAGCTCCGTAAATGATTTATGAATCTTTTGAGAATATAGAAGTGTTCTTGCTTGTTTATTAACAACTTCTGATAACACTGGATTAATAATATCTACAAACGAAAAGCTCATTGGTATTTCTACAATTGGAAAATCCAGCTCATTTGCAATATCTATAACTTCCTTAGGAAGTTCATCGATAAATCTTTTTAACTTTATACCAAGAGCTGCAGCACCTGCCCGTTCTATTCTAATAATCAGTTCTCTTATCTGTAATGGATCTTCCTTCATTATATATCCAGTAGTCATTAAGAACTCTCCACCCTTAAGCCAATTATATATATCTGGCGCATCCATCACGCTAACTGTTCTAACAACTCTATTAACTCCCTTATGCCCAGCTATAACTCTAAAGTCAAATGATGGAAAGTTTATCATATCTTTCACATTCAATTAAGTTGCCCCCTCACATCTATTCAGTCCTTGTACGATAACTAGATAATAAAGCTTATAAGGTTATGTGTTTTAATTTATTATAACATAGAAAAAACACCTCTTAGTTTTGTTGTACCAAAAGGTGATATATCTTGTTATGAATTTATAAACTAAATACTATTATATAGATTTATTTAATATGCTAAGTACTTGATACCTATCATTTAAACAAGGCGAGGAAAACATCCTCGCCTTGCTTTGTTATAGCCTTTCTAGTAAATCTAACATTCGGTAGATTATAACTGCTGATTGAGCTCTTGTTGCTTTTCCCTTTGGTCCGAATTGTCCGTTTCCTAAACCCTTCACTAATCCTTTGTCTACAGCTATTTCTACTGCTTCCTTTGCCCATCCTGATATTTGGTCATTGTCTGTAAAGATTAATTGACTTACAGTATGGTTTTCATTTTTATTTACATGTTTCAATGCCCTCACTATCATTACTGCCATTTGTTCCCTGGTTATCTGACCATTTGGATCAAATGCTCCATTATATCCTGCAACTATCCCTAGACTTGCAGCTATTTCTACTGACTCTTTGTACCAATCTCCTATTCCTACATCACTAAAACTTACTCTTTCACTTCCAGATTCTAAACGAAGAGCTTCAACTAATATCTTTGCAAATTCTGCTCTTGTTATGTTATTATTTGGAGCAAAGTTTTTATTATCTGCTCCATTTACTATATGTCTAGCAGCCAGCACTTCTATTTGATTTTGTGCCCATGCTACTGTGCTTACGTCATTGAAAGCTTTTCTATATTCCATCACCGTATATTTACTAAAGTGGTCTACAATAAATTCTATAGTTCCTTTTTCTGTTACTCGTCCTCCAATGTATTCCCATTTCTTTGTACTGTCATTAAAATAGTAGATACCAAGCTTTTCTGGATTTGAAACTTTTTTAGGATCATATTTCATTGTTACTGTAAGTGGTTTATTAAACTTCACTTCTCCCTTTGATGATGTTATATCGAAATCAAATACTAATGCTGCAGGATGGAATTCTTCTGACCCTACTTGTGATATTATTTCTTGTGATTCATCTTCATTTAATATTTTTGTAGAAAATGATATTTCTGCTCCAGACCTTGCAGATAATGTTCCTGGCTCTATAGATATAGTTGTTTCACCTGTGTTTATGTCTAATCTAGTATTGTTTTGACTGGCTGTGTTAAGTAGTTCAGAATTCATGTTTACTAATATTTGGTTGGCTTTTGAGTCTAATGCTGCATTTATCATTAGTGTACTGTTGCTATTTTTTTGTATCTGAGCAGTTAATTTGTTGCTATCTATATCAAGAGATACAGTGACATTGCCTTCGTCATCTGTTGTTATTTTAGCAATACCTTGTGGTGTTTTTTGTTCTTTTGTTTCTAACCTCTTTGTAGTCCTGTATCTTTTTCCTCCAGAAGAACTTGATGACTGTGTTACTTTTACTACATAGGTATCTGATATTTCTCCTACGCTTGCAGTAATTACTGTTTCTCCCTTTCCTCTTCCTGTCACTAATCCACTGCTATCTACTGTTGCTATTGAGGTGTTTGAACTTGACCACTGAATACCTTTTAATTCTTCCTTTGCAGCATCTGTACCATCACTCATTTTTCCTTCCAAGCTTAACTGTAAAGTCTCATTTTCTTTTATCTCAGTATTATCTCCTATTATTGTTATGCTTTCTAAGGTAACTACAGGACTTTCTTTTACTATTTTAAATGAAACTGTCTTTTCAGCTTCATAGCTTTTTAATTTAATATTATAGGTTCCATTCTCAACAGACTTCACCATTCTGAATCTAATATTAAATTTACCTTCACCGTTAGCTGTATATTGTTCAACGTCGTAAACGGATTTGCCATCTTGGCTATCTACAACCATAGTGACTAAAGCATTTGGAAGAGGGACTCCACTCTTGTATATCGTACCAGTGCCTTCAATGTATTCATCTATAGTATAATCTGCTTTACTTAGACTAAATTCTATAGTATGATTACTCTCTCCAAAAGCTGGAATACCGCTCGCTACAACTAATGATGTAATTAATAAATAGGTTAATATTTTCTTTAACAAGTTTTTTTCCTCCTATCTTATTAAATAGTATAGTTTGGGTAGTGAAAAGGATAGCGTCCCTTTCACTTTACTTTACTATAAATTCTACAGTTCCAACTTCAGATAGGGGAGCTTTGTCAATAAAGTCATTCCACATATATACCTTAGCAGTATGTGCCCCTTTACTTACACCATTTACTTTAAAGCCCATAGATAAAGCTTTTAATCCTTCAACGCCAAGTTCAACACCATTCATAAATCCGATAGCATACGTTCTATCTTCAGAGTCAACCAGTTTTATAATAACTGTTCCTGTAATATCTTCTTGAGAACTATTAGTAATAACTGTATTTACCATTACTACATTTCCTTCTATAAATTCTCCACAAAGATTTCCATCAACATCTGATGTCTTAACAGCTTGAATACTTACTGGATAGCCTATTTCTTCTATTTTAACTATTTCGGCTGTATTTCTTACTCTTATTCTATGTCCTTCTGGATCTTCTGATGCTAAACCTATTGCACTTACTCTATCTCCAACCTTAATAGCTGGATCCCATTTGCCTAGAGTATCTGAGTTACCTGTTCCATCTCCAATATATCCATTAACATATACCCTTGCTTCTCCTGTTCCATCATCAATATATAGAGAGTTTTCTGTCATTTTTGAAACTCTACCTTGTACTTTTACAAGCCATCCTTCATTTTCCTCAAGCATACTATCTCCAGTAGTCATTATCTTAGGCTCTACTAATACTATTTCATCCCCAAGAACAACAATATCTTTTGATTCATTTTCTACTGAGAGCTCAGCATCTCCATCGTATTGGTCTACTATTCCTGTAACTCTAACCCTAGTTCCTAGTGGTAGGGGTGTAGCTGATACACCAAATACTGTTATACCACCTGTTTCGTCCTGTACATAGATTACTTCAAAGAAGGCATTTTTAGGAGTCACCGCTTCAGATTGAGCTGTTACTCTACCTTCTATAGTAAATTTCTGTCCATATAAATCTGGTTTGCCATCATTATCTTCATCTGCCCTTACTTCTGCTATAGTCTTTAGTTCGGCTTCTTCAGGCTGAATTATCCAATCAAAAATATTTTCTGTTATTTGCTTGTTTGAATATTGGTTATCTGATGAGGCTGTTTCAAAATCTGAGAAGAATGTTGTTCCAGCTACTATTACTCTTGCTCCATTTGTTAACTCTTCTGCTGCTAAAACATATACTTTGCCTTTTTCTACTGATATGTTATCACCAACATTATCCGAATCTAATGTTTCTGTTGTTTCATGGCCTTTTACTAGCCAATCAACGTTATCGTCGTTTCCACCATCTTTTAATATTACAGAACATCCACTATAGAAGCTGTAGGTAGTACCTTCAGGGATATCCTTTGTTAAATCATATTTTGATGATACATATTGATCAAAATATAGTCTGTACTCTTGACCTCCATTCGTTGTCTTATCGATTACCTCATCATCATTTACTCTTAAGTTTGTTCCTATTGCTTCTAGTATTGGAGTTAATTGAGCACTATTACTATACTCTTCTATTCCATCTTTATAGTCTGCTCTTGATGTAACTATGATGGAACCACCATTTTCTACAAATTCTTTTATAACTGCTATTTCTTCCGCAGTGTAATTTGATTTAACTTCGTTATATTTTGGATTATCTGTACCTTGCGGGTCTGTTATTATTAAAAGACTTACTCCTTTTAAATTTTCTGAAGTTAATTCATTCATGTTTATATTTAATATATAGTTTCTTTCCTTCATCATTTCTTTTAATGCTTCTATCTTACCTGCATAGTTTCCTGTTACATACTGATTAGAGTGACCTCCATCTACTAAAATTTTTACGAAGTCTTCCTCATTTCCTGCTAAAACCTTTCTGCTCTGTGTAAATATTTTATCTGTTCCACCTAGATTAATTATAGCTTTTGCATAAATTGTATATGTTTCAGATATAGCTGGTGTCCAGTCTACATTTGCTATTCCTGTTTTTCCTGGTTGTATTTCTGATATAGTGGTCTCTCCAATTTTATTTGCCTCTTTTATTTCATTCTCATAGAATTCTACGGTTATACCTGTCATTGAGTCTTTACCATTATTATACACTTCTGCTGACAACTCAACCTTTTCATCTACTATAACAGGGTCCTGTGATATACTTATTTTTGATATACCTATTGCCTCTACTTCACTAGTCCAAACTGGTGCTGTAACAGCTATATCCTTGTCTTCTTGATCTACTCTTACATAATAATAGTTGTACTTTGGATCAATTTGCAGATTCCACACTGCTGTATTGTCAGTAAATGTTTTTGATTGTACTACTACTCCACCATTTGATATTATTGATATCTTTCTAATAATATCTGACTCATCAGGATCATTTACCTCTATACTTATATCAAGAATGTCTGGATCATCTAATGATGAACCCATTATTTCATTATTCACCATATACATTATTTCAAGGTTACTATCTTCTGTTGAATATACGCTTAATTTTCTTATTGCATCAAAAATATTTTCTCTTGTAAGGCTTGAAGCCAATACTACTGTTCTAGCTTCATTTGATGTAATCCAGTTGCCTTTATGGTTGTCTTGATTGTTTGAAGGCGCAACATGCCAGCCCTTATCAAGCGCTCTTGTATAATACTCATAGCTTGGGAAGTATCCACTGCCTCTAATAGGACCTTCTCCATTTCCCACTTCTACAAGATGTACAACATTGTCAACAGCCTCACTGTAATATCCAAAGTCTGCAAAGTCGCCAAAAGTCTTTCCGGGATGGTTTAGTTGTGATATAGAATCAGTATCTGCAGAGATATGACTGTAGTACGCTGGTAAATCCATATTACTATTGCTTCTTGATGCAAACCATGGTGTGTTGAAAGTATTTATATGACCCCATCCACCAGTACTTCCACTCCAGGTCATTTCAAAACCAGCTATTGCTACAAATTCACCATCTTCATTATATGAATCAGCAATAGAATGCATTAACTTCCATTCTTCACTTGTAGATTGGCTTACATCTGTAATAGTTTCATTTGAAGTATCTTTTTCGTTATCAAACCAATTTGAATGATCTGTCACTGCAAAGAAGTCTGCATTACCTTTGTCACGAGCCCAAGAGTAAGCAGCATCTAAGCTTCCTTGACCATCTGAAATATTTGTATGGCTGTGAAGCTGGCCAAAATATAAATTATATTCTTTTTCTCCTACATAGAAATTCCATTCAACTATTGCTGTTTGCGGAGTTGCTGCTTTATCAGATACTTCTAATTTTACTGTGTGATTTCCTTCTACCAAGTCAGTTGATGGAGTATAATTAATCTTTGCTTCTGTAATAGTAGTATTTCCTGTTACTTCAGTACCATCTAGATATAGCTTTATTGAAGCTGTGTCTATACCTGATACGTCGCTGTATTCTGCACTTATTACAGGTTTAAGCTCAGTTCCTGTTGATGAACCGCTTGCTGGCGTCAAGTTTATTACTTGAGGTGGCGCTATATCTTCTTCGCTTATTACTATTTGATATGGTATGCTTACATCTTCTGGAGATGTTGCTGTGTTTGTTCCGTCTGATGCTTCTATATAATACTCTATTCCTGCTACTGTTAAATTTGTTTTTGAAATAGTGTAGGTATATGAATCCTCCATTTTAGTCATGTCTACTATTATGTGATCCTCTGCTCCTTCTGTCCTGTAATGTAGTTTAACTGACTCAACTTGCCTGTCGTCTGTCACTGTAGTTATAATTGTAAGGTCTTCATTTACGTTGCCATCAGTAACTGGTGTATGATTTATAGTTGGTAGTGTCGTATCTGGATCTTGATGCCCATCTCCCATAGTATGACTTCCTAAGTAATCAAAGGTATCTTGTAGGTATATGTCCCACTCAGTTACAGGATCAAATTCATCATCTGGATTAACATCTCCTACTGTTATACTGCTCTTACGAACTAATGTATGATTTACAGTAGTATTATCTCCAGTTCCCCATGCTGAGCCTGGGTCAACTCCTACTTGACCAAAGACATCTATTATTTCATCATTGTGCTTCAAAACTATTGCATCATCACCATTAAAATAGGTAACTGTACTTGTAATATCCGATTTATTTAATATTTCTTGAACTGAGCCACTATTAGCTATTATGAACACCTCGTCATGAGCTAATGTACCTGATAAGTTTTCAGTATTTGTAGCACTTGTAGAACCATTAGAATAAAGCTCTACCTTATATGTTGATAAATCAACTGTATTCCTTGTGCCATTATAAATTTCTATAGCTTTGTTGTTGCTACCACCTTCTATATATTCTGATATAAATAGATCTGTAGCACTGTTTGCATTCTCAGATATATCCTCTAATGTCCTAGGATATATTTTGTATTCACCGAAATCATAAGTAACTACGCCAATAATACTTGAATATTCCTTATCTACCTCCATCCAGCTTGCATCACTAGGTCTTGCTGCTGATATTCCTTCTTTGTCTTCTATCTTGAAATTTCTATAAGCATCTACTTCAACAGCTGTTACATTTTCTATCTTAACAAGCTCACCCTCATAGTCTTCTCCTAAATCTGCACTTAAGTCTGATGATGTTACTAGCTGTGGTGCTGGTACTCCCACTCCTTCCTTCACTAATACTACATCAGCTACAGTTGAAGGTTCTAGCTGTGCCATTCCATAATAATCCTTCAGTTTTGCTGTAATCCTGTATCTGTTCCCTGGGATCATGTCTAGCCCTTGTAATCTTACAATGATTCCTGCTGTGTCATCTTGGATATAATTATTACTTCCTAGGTCTGCTGTTGCTATACCTTCCACAGTTACTTCTGTATCTAAATCAAATCCTCTTGCTTCTGCTATTGACTTGATTAGTGCTGGTTCTTTAATAGTGTATTCAAATTCTGTTACATCACTATCTTCTAAACCTTCCTTAGCAGCAAATGCTTTTATAGTTAATGGTTCATTCACTACTATTGGGTTATTATCATAAAATATTTCATAATCGGCATCAGTAATCTCATCTGTGTATACAGCATAATATACTGTTGCTCCTTCTGTTGAAGTTGAGAGAGTTACCTCTGTTCCTTCTTCAACTGCTCCTGGTGCTGGTAAAGCTGTTACATTAGCTACTTGTTCATCAGGGTCTGTTCCTGACCCGCCATCGTCATAAGAAGTCCATGTAATGTTATCAATTACTACTTGCTTTGCCGTTACATTTCTTATTTCAATAACTATATCTCCATCTATATTAATATTATCAACTGTAAATGAATGTACGTCGGTATCGTCAAAAACTTGTGACAGACCTTTTGATTCTTCATTTATGAACAGTTCAATTTGTCTATTTCCTGATCCTGTAAAACCTTTCTTTAATTCAACTGAGAATGATGAAATTCCACCTGGTATAAGCTCAGATGTACATTTACTTCCTGAATTTCTTAACATCATTCCTTTTCCATCAATCACAAATCCTTCATCTTTACGTGCAGATATATAGTTCCATGTGATGTTGTTATTACCTACAAAAGACCCATTAGCATATGTTGTACCTGGTTCGTTAAAGTTATCAAATGTTTCTACATATGTTGTTCCCACAGCACTTGCTATATCTGACACACTAAAACAGAACAGATTTGTTAAAACTAAAGCAAAAACAATAAAAAAACTCAAACTTCTTGATACTTTTTTACTCAATCTGCATCCCCCTTTGCTTTTTTATTTCAAATTGTTAATTTCAAAGTTAAACCATCACACCTCCTTTGCTTGTCTAACAATATAATAGCACCCATTTAAAGAAAAAGATGTCATTCTATGGTTATGTGTTCCAAAAAAATAGATAGATTTATGTCACTCTAAGTCTTTTAACTTAAAAAATATGCCTGTTGGCTTATTTTTGGAGAATATATTTTGATACTCGAAATATATTTGATATAATGGTAATTATCAAAAGAATTGGAGGGGTTTATGGATTACTTAGAAAAAAGAGATCTTATTTTAAATGGAAAAATGTCTAGAGTAATACTTCTACTGTCTGGACCTATTATGTTAAATAATTTTATTCAAACAGTATACAATCTGACAGATACTTTTTGGGTTAGCCGACTTGGCTCCACCGAAGTAGCCGCCATAACCCTTGTCTGGCCGGTAATCTTTTTCGTCATGTCACTAGGTATGGGGATGTCTATAGCTGGTACGGCATTAATATCCCAATATACAGGAGCGCATAGTTTAGATGAAGCAACTGATGTTGCAGGTCAGCTGCTTTCCTTTTCAATTATTCTTTCTATAATACTTGGAGCATTAGGAGCTTTCTTTACTCCATACATAGTAAGTGGTATGGGCGGAGAAGGACAGCTGTTTGACAATGCCACTGAGTTTCTAAGAATAATGTTTATGGGACTTCCAACTATGTTTCTATTTTTTATCTTTAGCTCCATTAAACAGGGGCAAGGAGATACAATTACTCCAATGATATATGGAGCTCTTTCAGTGGGCTTAAACATTATCCTAGATCCTATATTTATATTTATCTTTGACCTTGGAATAGCTGGTGCAGCAATAGCGACTATAATAGCACGAGGAATATTCTCTTTTTATGCTATATATAGATTATTTACAAAAACAACTGGCATTCACTTAAAAATATCTGACTTGCACTTAAACAAACAAGTATTATTGAAGATTATAAAGGTCGGTATCCCATCTTCTATTGGGCAATCCACAGCGGCTCTTGGATTTATAGTATTAAACATGTTTATCATATCTTTTGGAAAATCTACCATGGCCGCCTTTGGAATAGGCAATAGGATCAATTCTCTTATTTTAATGCCGGCAATGGGTATAGGAAGTGCTCTGTCAACTATTGTAGGCCAAAACCTCGGAGCAGAAAATATAGAAAGAGCAAAAAAAGCTGTAAAAACAAGTGTCGGTTTGACAACTATTTTCTTAGTAGCAGGAGGAATATTAATATTTTCTACTTCAAGTAACATAATCAGTTTATTTAATCCCGATCCAGAGGTTTTTAGTCAAGGAACTCATTATCTCAGATTAATATCAGCAGCTTTGCCATTTATGGGCTTCTTTCAAATCTTTATAGGAACTTTCCAGGGTTCTGGTCACACGTTTTCTGCAATGGTTCTAATGATGGGAAGATTATGGGGTTTAAGAATACCTTTAATATTGATATTCAAAACTTTTACTAATTTAGGTACAAATTCTGTATGGTATGCTATGGTTCTAAGTAACGGAATAATATGTTTAGTCGGATATGCCATATATTCAACAGGAAAGTGGCAAAAGAAAGTAATTAGAAATCAAGAAAATCAATGTAAAAACCAAGGAGACGGGTACGTAGATTAACAAACGTGCCTGTCTCCTTATTTTTAATATATATCAACTTTTTTATAATGTTCGTTTTTTCTCATCACTGGACAAAAGCTCTTTGATTTGATTGCTTCAATAAAATCTTTTTCGTCTCTAATGGAACTATCAAAATAGGTTGCATACTTTCCTACTTGTTTAGACACATGAGCATCACCTGCCCCGAGACAAGGAATGCCAAGTTCAGTAGCTAAAGCATATGCATGCAAATTATGATGAGGTAGCGTACTTCCATTAAATGCTTCTACACCATGAAGATTATCCTTTACTTTTCTAATATATTCTCCTAGCCCTCTATTATTATTTCTAAAAGGATGAGCACTTATAGCTACTCCATTATTTTTTTTAACTATTTCTAGTAATTCTTCTGCATGGATCATTTCTTTAGGCACATCATCTAATCCAAACACTAATATATCTCCTTGAAATGTAAGTATTTCAGCTCCTACTATTACTAATATATCGTTTATTTTTGTAGAATGACCTATTTCATTTTTTAAAAAGTTGTTATCGTGATCAGTTACGCAAATTCCATCTAGTCCTAAAATTCTAGCAGCTTCTATAGCTTCTGTAAGGGATAGATGACTATCAGAAGAATATTTGCTTTCATGTAGATGTGTATCAATTATCATAATAGTTACCTCCAAATAATACTCTATTGGAATTCTAGCACAGAAGAGCTTATTCATGTTACACTATAGAAAAATATAATAGTAAATAATACTTCTATAAAAAATATCTATAATAGCTTTGATACTATGATTCCATGATATAATTTTGAAGGACAATATTAGAATTCAACTATGTAACAGGAGGTAGTGTAAGTGAAAAAATTTAAATCAACACTCGCTTTACTTTTAGCTCTAGCAATGATTCTAAGCTTGGCAGCTTGTAGTAAAACTGAAAACAAGCAAATCAACAATGAGCCGGAGAAAACAGAGGAACAAACAGAATCTAGTACAGAAACTAGTTTAGAAGGAACTACTTTAAGAATTGTAGCTACATCTGAGAGCTATAAAGAATTGTTTGACAAATTCACTGAAAAAACAGGTGTAAAAGTAGAGTTTGTAAGCATGTCTTCAGGCGAACTACTATCTAGAACAAAGGCTGAAGGTGGCAAGCCAATGGCAGACTTTTGGTTTGGTGGCGGATTAGATGCATTCATGCAGGCCAAAAAAGATGGTCTTTTAGAGGCATATAAATCTCCAGCAACAGAAGATATCCCAGATCAATACAAAGACAGTGACGGATATTGGGTAGCAAAAGGTATGACTATAGTAGGGTTTATAGTTAATAATGAAGTAATAGCAGAAAATAATCTTCCTATGCCTACAAGCTGGAAAGACTTAACTAATCCAGTATATAAAGATGAAATAATCATGTCAAACCCAGCAATATCAGGAACAAACTATGCTGTAGTTAATGGTCTATTGCAAGCTATGGGA
The DNA here is from genome assembly GCF_050433385.1 of Brassicibacter mesophilus. Classification (NCBI taxonomy): domain Bacteria; kingdom Bacillati; phylum Bacillota; class Tissierellia; order Tissierellales; family Thermohalobacteraceae; genus Brassicibacter; species Brassicibacter mesophilus. The sequence continues at coordinate 118,059 of NZ_JBNPXI010000004.1, read as the reverse complement.
AATGAAAAAGGTTGGAAATTCTTCGAAGAGCTAGACAAAAACATTCCTTACTACGGAAAAAGAGGTAAAGATCCTCAACTTAAGGCTACAGAAGGAGAAGCAGCTATAGGTATTACATATATCGATAAAAGCATCTTTGATTTACAAGAAGAAAGAAATATGACAGTTGTTTACCCTGAAGACGGCATTCCATGGGTTCCAGAAGGAATGGCAATATTTAAAAATGCTGAAAACCTAGAAGCAGCAAAACTATTCATGGACTGGATATTCTCTAAAGAAATCCAATCCGAAATGGCTAAACTAGACGGAAAAGATAGTGCTATGATGGTGAAACCTGATGTTGAAGGTCTAGATTTAGGAGTACCAAAAGATAGGCTATTAAAATTAAACTTAAGCTCTTTTGGTGATGATAGAGAAACTATACTTACTAAATGGGGCAAGTTAGTAGGAGATAAGTAATATGATAGGAAGGACTGAAAGGGTATCTAAATCTTTAGATACCCATTTTTACAATATAATAGACAAGTTAATATTAGTAGTTGTCATATCTTTGGTATTTACCTTTATACTTTATCCTATTGTTTCTGTTATTTTAGAAAGCGTTATTGTAGAAGACAAGTTCACGTTGAACATATATGAGAACTTATTCAATAAAAACATGAAGTTATTCTATAACAGTATATTTGTAGCTATACTAACTACGATTGTCTCTACTTTTATGACTGTATGCATTTCTCTCTATATAAGCTTTAGCGGCAAGAGAATTAAAAAAGTTCTTCTTCTAATCCTCATGTTGACTATGATTTCTCCACCATTTGTATCATCACTAGCTTATATAACTCTGTTTGGCAGAAGAGGATTCATAACTCATGATATTTTAGGTCTGACTATTAATACTTATGGCTGGCAAGGAATAGTAGCTATGCAGTCACTAGGATTTACATCATTAAGTACATTGATTCTTGTAGGAGTTATAAGTGGAATAGACAAAAATCTTATAAAATCCTCTTTAGATTTGGGAGCAAATTCTTCACACACTGTGAGAAAAATTGTGTTACCTCTTATAAGACCAGGTATACTAGTTGTAGCTCTACTTACATTTGTCAGATCTCTTGCAGACTTTGGAACGCCTACTATTATAGGTGGTTCATTTAACGTATTAGCAACTCAAGCCTATTTAAATGTCATTGCCTATTCTGATTTAAGTGCTGCATCAGCCATAAGTGTACTCATATTCATACCTGCTATTATCGCATTTCTTTTTTACAGGTCTTTTATGGCTAGAACAAATGTAGTTTCTTCAAATTCTTTGAAAGGTTTTTCAGAAGAAGATCAGATGACTATTAGTGGATTGTTCGGAAAATTAATTAAGTTTGTTACCTACTTCTTCTTAATCATAATGCTGCTACAATACACATCTATATTTGTCTCTGCTTTTACAAAATATAGGTCTGGAAGCATGTATTTTTCGTTAGATAACATTCAAAAAATGAGAATGTATAGTGGAAAAAGCTTTCTAAGAAGCGTAATATATTCATTAATAGCAGGAACAGCAGGAAGTCTAATTGGTTCCTTAATAGCCTATTATTTAGAGATAAGAAAAATAAAGATAATGAAAGGAATAGACTTTATTGCTACTATACCTTATATAATACCAGGAACATTTTTTGGAATAGGGTATATTCTAGCATTTAATGACTACCCACTAGAGCTTACTGGTACTGCTCTTATAGTTATACTCAATGTGCTTTTTAAGCAGTTACCTATGTCTACTAAAATAAATAGTGCTGTTCTATCTCAAATAAATCCCCAAGTAGAGGAAGCAGCAAAGGATTTAGGAGCTCAACATTTCTTTGTACTCAAGGATATTATACTTCCTATGTCTAAGTCCGCTTTTTTAGTTTCTTTTATAAATAACTTTACTTCTACTATGACTACTATTGGCTCTATAATATTTTTAATATATCCAGGAAAAAAATTAGCAACTATTGAGATGTTTGATGCTATACAAAGTGGAGATTATGGAGTTGGATCTGCTATTGCCTGTACCATTATTTTAATCACATTAGTAGTAAATATAACTTTTTCAAAACTTGTACTGGAGGGAAAAAATGTTCCTAGAAATTAAAAACCTAAAAAAATCTTTTGATGATATAGTCGCAGTGGATAATTTGAATATAGGAGTAGAAAAAGGAGAATTACTGTGTCTTCTAGGCCCTAGCGGCTGTGGTAAAACTACTACTCTGAAAATGATAGGAGGTTTTTTGATTCCGAACTATGGAACTATACTAATTGATGGTCAAGATATAACCAAGATTCCTCCAGATAAAAGACCTGTTTCTACTGTATTTCAGTCATATGCTCTTTTCCCACATATGAGTGTACTTGAAAATGTAATGTACGGATTAAAATTTCAAGGAATCAAAAAGGATAAAGCTAAAGAAAAGGGAAATAAATACTTAGAGCTTGTAGGTTTAGCTGAGCATAAAAACAAAAAAATCCATGAGCTAAGTGGTGGTCAGCAGCAAAGAGTGGCATTAGCTAGATCTCTCATAGTGAATCCTAAGGTTCTATTATTAGATGAACCTCTATCAAACCTAGATGCAAAGCTTCGTGTTAAAATGAGAGAAGAAATAAAAAACATACAAAAGAAATTTAATATCACTATGGTGTTTGTAACCCATGACCAAGAAGAAGCATTGAGTATAGGGGATAAAATCGGCATCATGAATAATGGAAAGCTAGAACAACTGGGAACTCCTAGACAAATCTACGAAAATCCTCAAAGTCGCTTTGTTTTAGATTTCATAGGCTCTTCTAATATTATAAAAGATGATAGTGGAAATATTAGCTTTGTGCGACCTGAAATGATAAATATTACAGATAGAGCAGATATTAATCAAAGTGAAAATGAAAAAGAAAAAATGAAAGGTAAAATAATAGAGAAAGTATTTTTAGGTTCTTATATAAATTACATGGTAAGAATAGGAAACAATTTGCTTAAAGTACAAGTGACAAATAAATTAGAAAAAGAATATGAAATAGACGATGAAGTGTGTGTTGAATACAAAAAAAATGAACTGAGTAAGTAGAGTTAACTAAATTAAGAAGTTAAGAGTAAGTCAAGTACCAGACACCGATTATTTACCTATCCCTATACTGGAGCCACAGATATGTTTCATTTGTTGCTGAAAAGTAACAAATGAAACATATCTGTGGCTCTTTTTTTACTATTGACAAATAAGATAAAAGAACTTAAAATGAATCTATATTCATTTTAAATGAACTGTAATTCATTTAATTCTTAAAAGGAGATGGGCATTTCATGAAGAATATAATAAACAATAAAGTAGCAAGAACTGCACTTATGGAAGAAGGCGATATTAAAAAAACTTTACTTATATTATCGATACCTACTATTATTGCCACTCTTATAAGTGCAATATATAATTTTGTTGATACTTTGTTTGTAGGTATGCTTAACGATACAGCTGCTATGGGCGCAGTATCAGTAGCTTTTCCCCTTTTTATTATAATTTCAGCTATTGGTCAAATGCTTGGTATAGGAGCTGCTTCCTATGTATCTAGGAGCTTAGGTGAGAAAAATAAAAATCAAGCAGATAAAACAGCTTCAACTGCGTTATTCATTTCTATAATTATATCTATTGCAGTAACAATTTTTTCTCTTATTTTCTTAGAGCCTATTCTTACACTAGTAGGTGCTACTGATACAGTTATGTCAGCTGCCCTTGACTACATGAAATGGATAGTAATAGGAAGTATATTTACTATAACTAATATGACTTTAAACAATATAATAAGAGCAGAAGGTAATTCTAGGTATAGTATGAATGCTTTAATCATAGGAGCAGTGCTAAATATAATATTTGATCCAATATTTATGTTTACTTTCAATCTAGGAATCAAAGGTGCGGCAATTGCCACAGTGTTAGGTCAGTCAATCTCGACAATATATCTTCTCAGCTATTATTTAAAGAAAAACAGCTACGTAAGTATAGAAAAAAAATATATTAGTAAGGATAAAGATATATATGTAGAAATATTCAAGATTGGTGTTCCAGTTTTTGCTATGCAATTTTTAGCAAGTATTGCCTTTGGCTTTCAAAACTCAGCTGCATCACACTATGGGGATAGTGCTTTAGCAGCTATAGGCATTACTTTGAGGATTTTTATGATACCGTTTTTTATAATAATGGGTTATATACAAGGATTTCAGCCTTTCGCAGCTTATAACTATGGGGCTAAAAATTATGATAGAATAAAAAAAGCATTGAGAATATCTACGATTTGGCTTACAAGCTTTGCAGCTTTATTCTTTGCGCTATTTCAAATGTTTCCAGGGTCTTTTGTAAGACTATTTACAAAGAATCCTGAGGTTATAGCTTTAGGTATAAATAGTCTAAAAGGAATATCCCTATTCATGCCTATACTTGGTTTTACTATGATACGTACTTCTCTCTTCCAAGCACTTGGAAAAGGAAAGCAAGCCGGCATATTGGCTATAGGGCGACAAGGTTTGTTTTTTTTACCTTCATTGGTGATACTACCAAAATTATTTGAAAAGCATATAGACTCATTAAATTTTATAACTAATTTGCTACCAAATAAAATGGAACCAGGTCTATATGGTATTATGCTTGCACAAGCTCTTTCTGATATTTTGACTTTTATATTGTCTGTAATATTAGCTATTTCCCTTAATAAGTCCCTAAATGAAAACAATATGGTTAGGAAGTGATAATATGCCTAAAATAATAAAGAATCTTGAAGAAAAAATATTTATTAGTGCAAAAGAGCTCTTTTGTAAAAACGGATATGAGAATGTTGACATGAAAACTATCGCTGTAAATTGTAATATTGCAGTTGGAACTTTGTACAATTATTTTCCCAATAAAAAAGAGCTATATCTAAGTGTAGTAACTAAGAGCTGGAACAATACTTTTAACAAATTAGGTGAAATCATAGAACATAATGAGCCTGATATCTCTAGAATAAAGTCGTGTATCAAAATACTCTATGAGGATATTGAAAATAGAGAGGGTTTAGGCTCTCAAATGGGAAAAATTAAAGACATGGAGAAAAAAGAGTTTGAGGAATATAAAAAAACGCTAATAAATAGCTTGAAAAAAATATTTGATGGAATCAAAATAAAGGAAGAATTTAAAAATGATGATAATATCATAGAAAAGCTAATATATACCCTTGTTACAAACATTTCCATGCTAATAGAGGTCTATAATGAGGATAAAGAGTTAAATATCAATTATATTTGCAATATCATCAAAGTATATATTGAGATGTAAGAAGTTTTTTTACATTTTCAAATTCTATAATTCTTGTAAGACATCTACTACTTCTTCTAATATTCATAGGGATTATTTCTTTTAATTATGCGTATAGTGGAAAACTTATATTAGTGTAGTTTTAAAATATCATAGCTATATTATAAAAAGTTAAGTGCCTGGCATAAGTTAATTGGGCTAAGTGCCAGGCACCAATCATTTCTTTATTCTGCTTCTTTATTACTTAAGATGCATTTGTATTGGATAAGAAAGATATTCAACGTTATCCATTTTCTCTATAGTGTAATATCCTGCAGGAGCTTGAAGAATTAACGGAATACGATTAACAATAGTAGCACAAGTATGCTCAACAGTTGCAGGCTTTTTAACAAAGAAAGTTGTATCAGGTTCTCCTGTGATTTTCCAATCACACATATCTCCATCATCTGGACCATAAACTTTACCGATACATTGTGTCTCAATAATTGGTCCTTGGAAAGTTTCTGTAGTTACAACAGCACTCATACCAATACAGTTACCCTTAGGAATAGTTTCGCCAAGAGTCTCTGAATATAGGTCGCTATCATAAAAGTATGGAACGCATTTTTGAGTTTGCGACTTAATTGTCCAACCCATCTTAGAACATAAAGCTTCATTTGAATTCCATACATAAGCAGGCTCTAATGTTTCAGGATGTGCAATCTGCTCTTCAAACTCTTCAGGTGTGAGTCCTGCACCATGAGCTTTTGCAAGAGCAAGACCATAATCTTCAACATTGTAGCTTACTGCACCTTCTATTTTATCAATGCGATGAACGCCTCCAGCCACACAGCCGATCATGTTTACCCAGTAGATATCTTGCATACCAGAACCAGCAATTGTGCAACCATTCTCTTTAGCAAGCTTATCAAGCTTGTTAGTTATAGCCGAAGCAGTAGTCCATGGATATATCGCTTCTTCACAAGTAGTGATAACATTGATTCCACGGCTTACAAGCTTTTCAAAATGTGGCATTACGTCTTCCATAAAGCTAAATAGGGTAACAACAGCGATATCCGCATCACATTCGTCTAAAACTGCATCAGCATCACTTCTGATTGTAACACCTAATTTAACACCCAGCTCTGCCCAATCACCAACATCCATTCCAACTACAGCAGGATTGACATCGATTGCGCCAACAATCTCTGCACCCTTTTCATAAAGATAACGAAGAGTGTATTTGGACATCTTTCCGCAGCCATACTGAACAACACGAATCTTTTCTTTAAACATAGATGAAGCCCCCTCTTTATAATTTTTATCCGTCAAACGTTTCTAATACCACCGACGTTAATTATAGTATAAAGGTTATAGTTGGAATAATGTCAACAGAAGATTGTTATTTTTTTAATAAAGTTTTATTGGTATTTGTAATCGCAAAAACATGCCTCGCTCATTTTCTTCTAAAAGTGGGAGCTCAGCTAAAACCTCACATATGTAATCACCTACAATAGTATAGCCGTTCTCCGACACCATATCAAGAAGCCTATGTATATAATCTTTTTCTTTTTCAAATTTATTACAATAGATACAAAGGTAAGTATTTGATGGAATAGAGGTAGTTAAGTCATCGCGAACATAGTCATTATCTACAAAAACAAAAACCTCACTTGAATAAAAATGGCGTTCTTCTAGGTCCTTTTGTCGCAAAATTGTCCCTGCATTGCAGAAATAAATCTGGGGAAGCTTGTCAGCAATCAAGCTTTTCTTCAATTTCCTCAGCAGTTTTTCATAAACCTCAATACCATGGTCATAAAAATTCAAGCCTGCGTCAATGCAGTACATTTGGCGCTTTTCAATGTATTCAAGAGTTATTGTGCCATCAGGTGGAGACGTCTCATATCGCTCATAACTCCGCAATGTCCGTTCAACTGCCCTCTTTTGATATTCCAGTTCACGAATCTGATCATCAATCTGACTCATATTTTGGTGAAGCACGCTTTTTATGAACAGTGGATCATTACGTTCCAATTGCTTTTTTATGTCTTTTAGCGTCATTCCTATGGATTTCATGTATTGAATCATATCAAGACGGGCACTCTGTTTAATGCTGTAATATCGATATCCAGTTTCATCATCAACAATACGAGGCTCTAAAAGCTTTATTTTGTCATAATATCGCAGCGTTTGCTTGGATATATTATTAAGTTTTGCCATTTGTCCAATCGATAATTTCTCCATTTACATCACCTTTCCTGTTAAATTTTTATCATTCTCAAACATTATACTAACAGTAAAGATATGAATTATATTTTTTTATTAGAAAATAGGGCAGCATTTGCTACCCTAAAACTTATTATATAAATGTTTATTAGTAATTTATTTATAATTTGCATTCTATTTGTCTTTAGATGCTGCCGTCTCTGATTTTGATAAACTTAGCTTATCGTTTTTTAATAGCTCTACAAGATACTCTCTAAAATCATTCTTTAGCTCATCTCTTTGCAATGCAAACTCCACTGTAGCTTGTAAAAACCCTAGTTTATTTCCTACATCGTATCTCTTTCCTTCAAATGTGTATGCATACATAGCTTGTTTTGCTGCAAGCTCTTTAAGAGCATCTGTTAACTGTATTTCTCCACCTGCTCCCGGCTTTGTATTTTCAAGTATATTAAATATTTCTGGAGTTATGATATATCTACCAAGTATAGCTACATTTGACGGCGCTTTATCTATGGATGGCTTTTCTACTAGGTCCTTGACCTTATATACTCCCCCTTCTATGTGCTTTCCTGATACTATACCATATTTGCTTACATCTTCTTTAGCTACCTCCTGCACTCCCAAAATAGTAGTTTTATATTCATCGTATACATCTATAAGCTGCTTTAAGCACGGCTTAGTCTTTGCATCTACTATATCATCTCCTAAAAGTACTGCAAAAGGCTCATCTTTTATAAACGCCTTTGCACAATGGATCGCATGTCCAAGCCCTTTAGGCTCTTTCTGTCTTATATAATGTATATTTACCATGTTTGATATATCTTGTACTAGGCTAAGCAGCTCTTTCTTGTTCTTTTGCTCAAGCTCTAATTCAAGCTCTATAGATTTATCAAAATGATCTTCTATTGCTCTTTTATTTCTACCCGTTATAATAAGTATGTCTTCTATCCCTGAAGCTATAGCCTCTTCTATTATGTACTGTATAGTAGGCTTGTCTACTATTGGAAGCATCTCTTTTGGCTGTGCTTTTGTCGCTGGTAAAAACCTAGTTCCTAATCCTGCCGCTGGTATTATAGCTTTTTTTACTGACATGATACTCTCTCCTTCACTATTCGAAATTATTTATTACTTCAACATCACCATATTTCAACATCATCATATTTCGATATCCAGTATTCTCTAAAAAAGTACCTTCTGAATTTATTTTATCAGAAGGTATCTTTTGTTTCAATAAATCAAAATGACAATAATTGGTATCAGAAAATTCTTACAAGATGCTCTATAGTTTTTTATGCACTCCATTTAGATGTTTTTGAATGAGTGTATACTTTTCAAACTGAACTGAGTTAAGCTCTTCTTTATTTGGAGCTTCTGTGAATTTCCTAAGCTTAGCCAGATAGTACAATATTTGTCTTATAGATATAGGTAAAGTAAAAAACAGTATTATATTTGATATATCTCTTAATTGGTGATGAATACTCATGTTTTTAGATAATTGATCATATGCAGATGAACCTACAGGATCAACACCATATATCCATGATGTAATGACAAAAAATATTTCAATAAATATCACAAAAGAAAATGATAGCCAGCATAAAATATTTAACAATAGTTCAAAATCTTTTTCCTGAAGCTCTTTTGTATTATTATAATGTGATTCGTTATTTTTAACTAAAAAAACGCTTGGCTTTTCACTCGATGGAATATCTTTAATATTCACTATTTCTTCACTATTAATATCTCTCTTCGCATTTTTTGACTGCTTGAGCTTCTTCAAAGCTTCCTTTGTAGAATTAATAGCCTTCCTAAGAAAAATTGAAGGTGATATTAATTGAATGATTAAGCAGGAAAGCACTAGAGTAATAAGCATTTCTATTGTTTGACTATTTAAATAATATGACATTTCTAAAGCAAATGTAGTATCAGCATAAATCACCATATTGAAAATTATGCTGATAAATAAAACTACTCCCCAGTATATAAGATTTTTCCACAAGGGTTTATTCTTAGATAGATATTGTTCCTTACATATTAGTCTATAAACAACAAAGGCTATAATCAATGTAAAAATAAAGATAGTAATTGACAATATACCACTTCCTTTTAAAACTTAATTTTGATTCCCAGTATGTTCTATATTCTTAAGAATACTTGTAATTATGTGAGCAAGCTCTTTATTAGAAGAAGCTATAGCAAATTTTTGGTTAGCCCATATGATAAATTTTGTTTTAACTAGTAAATAGTACTCACTGTTATTTTCGCAAGTAGTTGCTGCTACTTCATCAAGTACATCAAAATTAGCTTGTTCTTGTAGCGTATGTTTAAACTTATCAATAGTCGGATATACCTCCAAAAGCTCATAATCTTCTTTAGAAATAATCTTTGCTAGATTGAACTGACATAATACGGATAGGAAAATTTGATATTCTTTTAATCTTTCAAGAGGACAATATAGCGAATATCCATTTTCCATTCCTATGCTAGTTATTTCGAATAATGTTAAAAACTTAGCTAAGTGCTCCAAACATATCTGAATAGTACTTTTACTATCTTCACCAGATGGCTGAAGTATTAATGATGATAAAACTAGCTCCTCTAACTGCTCTTCATTGTTTTTTACTAATTCACGATTTTTCTTTGCTAATAATGTACGTGAGCTTCGTTTTTGTGCTAGTGCAAAAAGTAGAGTAAGCCCATCTATTAAAGCAGCAAATATAAAGCAAAACCACGCCATACCTAAAGAGCTATTCTTTGTAAATAAGTTTTTTATTGGAAGTACATACATGTTTTCTAATATATACTCTTCACTGCTTAAATCAATAGTATCTCCTTCTTCAGAAATAGAGTTCAGTGTATACGCCCCAGCCTCTATTTCTGATTGAAGCTTTGAAAAAAGAAGCAGTGCATCAGTAAGGTTTAGTGATGCCTCTCCTGGCAGCTGTTGGCCATGGTTTTCATAATAAACTTCCTTCTTTATAACGTCTAAGCTTTTCATGAAAGAATCGCTTTTCTCTGTAAGTGTTATAAAAGAGTTTAGATTATCATAAAAATCTTCAGGAATCTTATATGAGGTAACGTCTGAGTAAGCTGTGAACAGATTTGTTAATATAGTATTAAATGTTACACTATCTCCTGCTTTCGTATTAATATAATTGATACAATATTGTTGTATATCACTCATTTTTTTATTGAAATCTGTATTATTTTCGTTTGATACTCCAGTACTCATAGATAATATAAGATTCTCGAGTAATTCTTTATTAGATTGTATATTAATATACTCTTTCGTAAATTCATCTAATGATTTTCCTTCTAAAATGGTTTTAATCCTATTTTCATAAATAGACGAATCTAAAGATGAATTTTCATTAGCAGCTTGTCCTATAATATTAGAAATAGCTGCATTGTACTTGGCCATATCTTCATAGTATTTATCTAAATTGCCACCATAATTATTAATATTTGGTTTTGCAATGCTATTCGTATTAGGTTTTATTATATTATTAGATACTGCTACCTTTTCTGTTTGTTCACTTAATTTACTATACTTTTCATTCTCCTTTAATAATCTTGTATATTCCTTTTGGATTTTACTAGTGATATCAAAAACATATTCTTTCATCTGAGTCTTAGAGTTTTCAACAACAACTCTATTCTTATCAGACATATTATGATATATCTGAGTATACCTTTGCTCAAGGTAATCAATCGGAGAATTTACATAATTATAAATTCCAATATACGAAAAATAAGTTGAACATAAAGTTGCAAAAGATAAAGTAACAATTGTCAGAGCTTTGAAGTTTTTTCTTAAAGAGTTGCTTAGTGAAAAAACTGTTATCTGAATTGAAAACGCAAAAATAAAGGGAGCACTTAATCCATAAGGTAATGCTATCCCTCCAAAATATACCTTACTGCCAGAATATGTTGTAGCCAAAGAAATAATCTGCAAAAACAATGTCACTAGGACAAATATCCAGGACAAAACAGTGAAACTAAATATATTTTGAGCACTATGTCCAGCTTTCTCTTTAAGAATATTTTGTGTATATGTATAGTCCTTGTTAAATTTATATCTTTCAAGTTTGTTTCTAAGTGTATTTTTCATATGTTCTTTTATATTCATAGATAAACCTCTCTTCAAATTTCCTAGCTTTTCATAAATTATCAAATATTGATATAAACAGCACCATTATATTATACAAGTATTAGACTTAAAAGCAAATAAAAATACTTCAGACTTTATTCTACTAAAAGATATAAGTTAAGTGTCAGGTACCTTGTACCATAAACGCCTTAAAAAGGTGCCTTAACTTATTTAAGGCACCTCAAGTGTTATCTCAAATTTATATCTGTCACTTCTATAAACTGATTTTGTAAATTCGATTGGAACATTATCATCTGTAAATGCTCGTCTTTCAAATAACAATCCTAGCATAGCTTCTTTAACACCTAACAAGTTTGATTCATAGGCTGTAAGTATGATAGGTTCTAAATATTGCTTTCCATGTGATAGCTTTATGCCGTATTTCTCCTCTAAAACTTTATACAATGAACTGCCTTCTAAGTCTTCTTCCTTGAAGCCTCTTGTATGTTTTTCAGGAACCCATGCTTTTTCTATGGCATATGACTCTCCTTCTACTATTCTTAATCTAAAAATTTCATAAACCTTATCGTTAAGCTCAAGATTTAATTGTTTTATTATCTTCTTCGTCGGTTCCTTAATAGTAAAATTCAGTATTTTCGTCTCTACCTTTAATCCTTTTCTTTTCATTTCCTCTGTAAATCCAATTAATTCTGACACACTTTGCTTAACCTTTGGTTGAGCTACATAAGTGCCTTTTCCTTGCTCTCTAAATAAAATTCCCTCATGTACCAGCTCAGTAATTGCTTTTCTTGCAGTCATTCTACTTATTTCATGATATTCGCAAAGCTCCCTTTCTGTAGGAACGGAGTCCCTAGGCTTAAGTTGTTCATTCTCTACCATTTCTCTAATTATTTCTTTTAATTGATAATATCTAGGCAGTGGACTTTGCTTATCTACCTTTTTCATAGCTTCACCCCAACCCATGAAATATTCCCTCATTCGAGTTCTCAGTTTTTTCTTTTTTATCAGTTTGACAGATATGCTATGTCAACAATTTTTTGTGATTTTGATGCTTCTTCAAAAGTAGGTGTCTCTCTAAACATAACTCTTCCATTGATAATATTGTTTAAAACATTCATTTGACTAGCTAAATGCATATCTACCATATTTCCTAAAGACATCTTTGGCGAAGGTATTATTGTACTTAAGTATTGTGAATATGGATCCAGCTTTTCAATAGTAACTTTTTCAAGAACATTATTTTCGTTAAATAAATAAATATTTGGTTCATAAAAGCCTTTATCAGTAACTTTAATAAATCCCTTTGTTCCATATATTTCAATATTAAAAGCCTCTAGTGGATTAATTGAAACCTTGGAAACTTCCATTGTACCTTTTGCACCGTTCATCATTTCCAAATTAATTAATCCCCAATCATCAACATCCACTAAAGTTTCTTCACCATTATCATTTGGTCTTGTATCAAAAATCGTCTTAGTTTCAGCCTTTACATTCCTTACTTCCCCTAATAAAAATCTAATGCAATCTGCTAGGTGAATTCCCAGATCTATTAAAGCTCCTCCTCCAGATCTGTTTTTCTGTAGACGCCAAGTAATAGGGCGCCTAGGATTTAGATAACTTCCATGGAGCAGATGAGCTCTAAAATTAATCACATCTCCCAGCTTGTTTTCAAGTAAAAATCCTCTAGCCTTTGCCAAAGCCGGCATAAATCTATAAACAAGAGCTACCTGATTAATGATACCTTCTAATCCTACTATATCAGCCATTTTGGCACATTGCTGATAATTAAGACCAAGTGGTTTTTCACAATAAATATTTATCCCCTTCTTTGCTAAAATTTCAATCTGGGGCATATGTAAATCATTGGGGGTACATATATCTACAAGATTAATATCTTCATTAGTTAGTTCATCAATGTCATCTCCTCTAGCTAACCAGCAGCTGTCTTCACCTAATGAGTTTTTTCTTCTTATAACCTTTGTCATTTCAATTTTAACCTGCGGGTCTTGAAGTACTAAGGGTATATTTAAATATCCTATAGAATGAATTTTACCAATATACCCATATCCTATTAAGCCAACCTTTATTTTATCCATAACGATTATATTCTTCCCTCATATTTAGCTCTTAGGTCATCGTTATGCTTATCTCCCCCATCAACATTAGCACTGATTAAAACTGGAGGTACAATGCCTTTTCCCTTTAAGATATTGATTATTTCTGCTGTTATACCTTGAGCAATACATGCACCTGTAACAGATGAAATAGAACAAGCCTTCATGGATAACCCCTCTACTGGTATCAGGGCATCTCCTTCAGGTCCGCAATTATCAATAATCACATCTCCAAATTCATAAAGCATTTTACCGCTTGAATGTCTAGATGTAGTGCTTTGAGAATGCTCTAGAGATGTAACTACAATTAAAGGCATTTTCTTATCTTTAACCATGGAAGCAAATTCAACTATCGTACCATTTCTGCCCGAATTAGAAACAATTATGAAAGCATCTTGAGGACGTATATCATACAGTTCCCATAATTTATGAGCATTAGTTGGATCTCTTTCAATTTGAGGGTCTAGTAAATCTTCAGAAGGCAATATTCCCCGCAGAGACAAATCATCTAATGTAACTCTATGCATAGGAACTAATCCCCCTGCTCTGTTAGCCAATTCCATGGCAAAAGCCTTAGAGTGTCCTGTTCCAAATATATGTACTACCCCATCATTAGCTATAGCATCAGCTAAGATGGCACTAGCTTCTTTTATTTTTTCTAACTGAGTATTTTTCACCTTGTCTAAAACTTCAAAAGCATTTTTAAAAAAAACCTCAGCATTAATCATCATATATGCCTCCCATCTCTTCAATACTTCTTATTTGCTTTACTTCAGGATTAATGAACAATTTCTCATCCAATGAACTATATACCAGCTTTCCTTCAACAAAGGTTGATTTGATCTCATAATCTGGACGCAAAATAACTAAATCTGCATCTTTTCCTATTTCTATACTTCCCTTTGATTGAATAACTCCGCATAGTCTAGCTGGATTTAATGAAGTCATTTTTAATGCATCCTCCATAGAAATGCCTATGCTTTCAACTAGATTTTTTAGTCCATATAGCATATCCTTTGTGCTACCTGCTATTGTCCCATCAGGTAATCTACTCCATCCATCCTTGTCGATTAAAGCCTTTCTTCCTAAAAAAGCATATTCTCCCGGCTTTATGCCAGCAGCTGTAATAGCATCTGAAACCACGCACACCTTATCTATGGTTTTTATTTTTACAACCAGCCTTATCATGTCAGGATGAACGTGGAATAAATCACATATCAACTCACAGTCTACTCTATCGTCTAACAAGTATCCTCCTAATGCACCAGGCTCTCTATGATGTATAGAGCTTTGAGCATTACAGGTATGGTTTGAAAGTCTTATTCCCCATTCAATACCTTTCTTGGTTTCTTCAATAGTGGCATTAGTATGAGCGCCAGAAACTAATATTCCTTTTTCAACAAGGTATTTAATAACCTCTTTCGCTCCCTCTAGCTCTGGAGCCATTGAAACATGAGCAAGGTTGCTATTACTTAACTCTAGAAATTCTCTCATTAAATCTAAAGAAGGCTTTTGTAAGAACTCAACACTAAATGCTCCTTTTTTTTCTGGATTTAAAAAAGGTCCTTCCATATGAATCCCTAGCATCCTTGCTCCTTCGTAATCTCCTTTCATAACTATTTTTAATGTTTCTATGGTCTCTTTGATTACATCTAAAGGACTTCCTCCTATAGTTGGTTGAAAACCAGTCACTCCCTTAGTAGCAAGATATTTTGCTAATCCTCTAATCTCATCTTCAGTACCTCCAGTTACAGACCATCCCCCTGCTCCATGTATATGTATGTCAATTAATCCTGGGATAACAAAATTGTCTCCTGCTTCAATAATTTGTCCTGTGAAAGAATTGATTTCATCTAAATCAAAAATAATATCTTTGATTTTTCCATTTTCTATAAGTATGGCTCCATTTTTTACTCCATTTGATGTATATATTTTTTTACCTTTGAGCATAAAACTAGACATTATTTTTCCCCCTCATGTTCGCAATCCAGCTCATGTAATAATGAAATAGCCGTATCTCTTAATCTCTCACCTTCTCCTAGGTTAAAGCTGCAGGAAAGCGATTCGTAACCCCCTTCAACATATGAATCTCTATCAGGAACATAGCCTATTGAACCATTTGCATATCCTATAATCATTGTCGGTGTATAAGGTGAACTTTTCATTATATCATTGCCTAAGCTAGAGAAAAGCTCTGCTGGCTGAGATAAAATAACACCTTCACCTATTTTTATAGCGTTCAAGCTTCCTTCATATTCTAAAGAATTACTATATTCTTTAAGTAATTTCTGTAGCATTACACCCTGTAATGCTGTACTAATCACCCTCATGTCCCCACTACTAGCACCTTCCCTTCTAAGAATTTCCAATCTTTGTTTATATTCATTTATCTGTTTATCTAAGACATCTTCATCAGGTATTTCTCTAGGCTCTAATTTAAAACATCTTTCTTTTACTAAAATACTGCGACATTTTTTATAATCAATCTTGTTGAGTCCCTTAATGACCTCTGCAGCTAAAAGGCTACCTAATCGTATGACTTCTCTATACTCTTGATTTCTTCTAATAAATCTAGTGCTTATATCACCGCAAGCACCATTAGCAAATGCAAAAAAGACATTCTTTCCATACACTTTTTCTAGTAAGTCAATAGATGCTCCAGGATAGTCTGCAGATATTTTTAGATTTGCTGCTGGGAGAACAGTTGGGTGGCAATTATAATTGGATAGAGAGGCTATAAGCTTATCATTTTCGTCAACAAATCCCAGGATTGTAAGAATTGGCTTGACTTCTTTGTCTGTAGCCCTTCTAGAGCCTCCAACCTCTGTAAACTGCTTTTGATACCAGCCTGCTTTACATTCTGTTTGGTTATCTAAAGCCTGAATTACAGTTCTTGGTATAATACCTAGAAGCCATTGTATATAAGCTTTATTAGCTTTTCCCATAAGTGGATTGTCAGAGGTGAGTGGACCAGAATGAGTATGAGTTGTGCATACTATTACATTTTCTCTTGATATACCAGTCAATCCATGTATTTTATCTCTGATATCGTCAGTTTGCTTTTTAGTCAATCCTATTAATTCTGTAGAGATTATAACAGCTTGCTGACGCTCATCATCTTTTATAACCAAGGTTCTAGCATAAATATTATCTAAAACTCCATTCCCAAGAGCCTTCCTATCCCCATATCCCCCCATAGATATAGGTAACTGTGGTGTAATATCTTGCTTTGCCCATCCGATCTTCATATTAAAAACCCCCTGAACCTTCTACTAAAAGCCTTTTTCCTCTATTAATGCTATAAAATCCTTTTTAGAATTAGTAGGCATCATTTGAGATGTTAAGTGATGTATTTCATTGATTTTTCTGTATATAACGGCATCCTCTTTTGTTACGGCAATAGATTTTGTCACCATCTTATAATTTGTTCCTGGTAAAGGCGCTTGGTTTCCAACATTTATTTCTTCTGGTTTTAGCCCTTTCTCTAATAAGACTAATGCATCTGAAGGAAATTTAGCTATAAGCATAATTTTTTCTTTTCCTTGAGCATTGTTTACATAGTCAACTGCATCATCTATAGATAATACAGATGTTTTAACTCCACGAGCTGCCATAGGTAGCATTTGCTTTTGTATAGGGTCTTCCGCCACTTCATCATTGACTACTAGCAAATGGTCTGCTCCTACAGAACTAACCCAGCTTACAGTTACCTGTCCATGTATCAGCCTATTATCTATTCTCATATGCACTATCATTAATCCTACCCCCTTAAAGCTTTTCGTAAATCTACAATGCCATCTCTTCCTGCATAAATAATATGATTAACAACTTCTTCAATATCGCCATTTCGCATAGCTACCAGCTCTAGAAGCATAGGTAAGCTTAATCCAGTTATCACAGGATAACCTTCCTTTGCCAAATACGCTGATGCGTTTCCTGGCGATCCTCCTAATAAATCGACTAGAACAACCACTCCATGCCCAGTATCCATCTCTGTGGCGGCCTTATAAATTTTGTCCTTTAATTCTAGCGGATCATCCTTTGGTTCTAGTCCTAGTGCAAAAATATTTTCTTGAGGTCCCATAATCATATACGCCGAATTTAGCATTTCTTCAGCTAATTTTCCATGGCTAGCTATTATAATCCCTATCATTTCTTACTCCCTTCCTTTGGCTTATTGTTTAAAAATAAATAGTCTCCTCTTAAAGATAGACTTTCCTGTAAAAGGAGACTATTTTCTTTAGTCACAACATTAATTCAGATTTTTATAATATTCCAAGTATGTTAGTAATGAATGATAAAGCTACTAGTATTAATAATACTTTAATAGGTGACATTTTATGTTTTATTAGGTAATAACCTAATCCAACAATTAATACTGGTATTAGGAACGGTACTATACCATCTAATACATCCTGAACTTTTATAACCTTTTCAACTGCTTCTCCTTCTATAGTCACAGTTCTTGCAAACTGTAATGGAGTTGTCAGCCTTTTTAGTATGCTCGGTATAAAGCCTCCTATAACAACTAATCCAGCAATAGTAGCTGTATTAGTTACCTTGTCAAATAGACCATCTCCAGCAACTTCACTAATCAACCCTGTACTTTTGTTATAGCCTAGCCAGAATAAAGGAACTTTTATTGCCATCCATAGAATTCCTGCTAGGAAAATTAGTAATGGTCCAGTCATACTTCCGCTCATTGCTAAAGAAGCGGCAATTACTGCTATAATAGGTCTAAACAACACTGCTTGAATAGTATCTCCTATACCTGCCAACGGACCCATTAATCCTACCTTTATACTACTTGCAGCTTTACCCGCATTATCTTCTTCTAGTGCAATAGCTGCGCCAAGAATCAGTGGAGAAGCTACTGGGTTAGTATTATAGAATTGAAGATGTCTTTTCATAGCTTCTTTTAAGTTATCGCCTTTTTTGTATACTTTTTGAAGTACCGGTAAAATAGCCCACAAGAATCCTAGAGCCTGCATTCTTTCATAGTTCCAAGACCATTGAAGTGTTATGATATCTCTCCACATAGCCTTCTTTAATGTAGCTTTATCTAGCTTGGTTTTTGCTGCTTTTTCCACTTCTTTATTAGGCATTAGAAGACCTCCCTTCTAAACGCATATAAACAATGGCAATTGCAAGGCCTAGCATAGCAATACCCATAATAGGTACATTTATATATGCGAATAATGCAAAGCCTACTAACAAGAATGGCCAGTATTTTTTAACATTTATTTGATTAAGCAATAGTGCAAATCCAAGAGCTGGTAACATTTTACCTGCTAATTGCATACCACCCATAAACCATTGGGGGAACCATTCTATGACTTTTTGAATAGGTCCAGCACCTAGCCAAACTGCTAAAAATACTGGTATTCCACGGCTTAATCCCCAAGGTATTTGACCTAATAAGTGCATTTTTGTGATTCCTTCTATGTTTCCAGTTTCCAAGTGTTTATCTGCGCCGTGAATAAATACAGTAGTTGTTGCACGAGCTAGAACATCTAGCTGCGTCATTAGAATAGAAGTTGGAATAGCTATAGCCAAACCGCCTTCTAAACCGGATCCTAGAGCCCCTATAGCTGTTCCTATAATAGCTCCTGTATTGAAATCTGGCATCGTAGCTCCACCATATGTCCACATACCTAAAGACATAAGTGTTAAAGTAGCACCAATTTGTAATCCTAAATTAACATCACCAACAATAAGACCTGTAAGAGCACCGCTAATTAATGCTTCTGCCCACCATAAACCTGTCAGCTGAGCAATTATAGAAACATATGCCCATATTCCGAGTATTAGTGGTATTAATAATCCATACTCTTCCACAATTTGACCCCCTTTAATAAATACTAAGCTTGGTAACTAAAAGTTCACCTCCTTGCTAGTTGATTTTTAAAAGGTATGATAAGTTTGTATAAATGTCATGTTGTATGTACCAATTTAATAATATATTTATGCGGGTGCATTTATATTTATTCCTTTGACTTTTTTATGAATCTAATTTTAAGATTTATTTTATGCAAACAAAAAACTAGCAAAGTAGAATACTATGCTAGCCTCTTATTTATTTCATATTTAATTAAATTAAGCGAAAAATAAGTTAAGTGCCATGTACAATAAGATATAGGCACATTTTATTTTATTTCAAGTATTTATCAAACCAATCTGTGATTTCTTTTAATCTTCTCATTCTATGCTTTGGTTTGCCACTTCTGCTTAATTCATGGTTTTCGCCTTTAAATATACACATCCTTGCTTCAACACCGTAATATTTCAATGCTGTAAACATTTGAATACCTTCTGGAAGCCAACATCTGTAGTCCTCTTCTGAATGTATGAAAAGTGTAGGAGTTTTCACCTTATCTGCATATTTAAGAGGTGAGTGCCACCAAAGCTTATCATGATTTTCCCAAGGAGTTCCACCATTTTGGTCATCAACAAAATAGTAGCCAATGTCTGTTGTGCAAAACTTAGATATCCAGTTTGATATACTTCTCTGTGATACAGCTGCCTTAAATCTATCTGTATGTCCTATAATCCAGTTAGTCATAAAGCCTCCATAAGAACCGCCTGTAACTCCAACCCTATCAGCATCTATAAATGAATATTTCTCTAAAACTGCATCAGTAAATTTCATGATGTCTTCGTAATCAATAGTACCATATTTGCCCCTTATATCTGAGTAATCATTTCCTTTACCATCACTGCCCCTTGGATTGCAGAAAAATACTACATATCCTTCATTAGCCCAATATTGCATTTCATGAAAAAACACTTCACCATATACAGTTTTAGGTCCTCCGTGTATATCTAAAATAGCAGGATATTTCTTACCTTTCACATAATCTACAGGTTTCATAACCCATCCATCTACAAGTACTCCTGGAGCGGTTTCGACTGTTAGGTGCTCAATATCAGCAATCTTTCTATTCTTTTGTACCCATCCATTAAATTCTGTTACTTGTATTTCATCATTATCTGCAAATCTATATATCTCTTGAAGCTTCATGTCCCTTAAGCCAATTAATATTATATTACCTGAAAATACATCAAATCCATCAACGGCTCCACCTTTTGTAGTAATCTTTTCTATATTGCCATTAATGTCTATCCTATTAATATATGAACTTGATCCTTCAGTAGTAATAAAGTATAGGTAGTTATCATCAACTTTTTGATTCTGAGAGCCTCCATATCTGCAATCAGATCCTACTGAATTCCAAGTACTCGTAGTAAAATCAGGAGTTATACATTTTCTTTCTCTAGCATTTAAATCTATAATATAGAACTTGCTATTTTCATTGATTCCATAGTTTTTCATATCTGAAGTCATTGCAATAAGAGTATCATCGTTTATATATTCAACATATCCATAATTAAATACTTCGTCAGGAGTGATTCTTTCAACTTTATCCTTATCAACATCATAAATATATACACTATTTTTAATCTCCATCTTATTACTATATTCAGATGCAGTAAAAACTATTTTTTTATTGTAAGGGCTTATATTAAATTCTTCTACGTCCATGTATTTATCTGTTATAGCTTGAAGCTGATTCTTTGAAATATCGTATATGTAAAGCCTATCTCTTATCTTATTCGTAAACCCTTGTCCATTACCCCAAAATGGTATTTCATCAATAACCTCATAGTCCTTTTCTTCCTTCCTTCTTTTAAGCTCATCATTCTTTTCTTCTTCACTAAGCTCGTTTAGATCTTTGTTATAGATGTTATATGAAGACTTGAATACAAGTAGTTCATCGTTAACCAGCTTTACAGCACCTACATTTAACGGTACTCTGAAATATGGAGTAGCTTCCCCGCCATTTATACTTATTTTGTAGTATTGAGTAAATTCTTCTCCTTCTTCTTTTTTCTTTTTGTCTTTTGGATTTCTTACTGTAGAAAATATTATATGTTCACTATCTCCCATCCATAAAAAATTACTTTCATGATCTAGAGACGTAAGTTGAAAATATTTATCTTCAGCTATATCATAAACCCATAGATTTGACAGATACTCGTTCTCTTCAACATCCATACGATGTACTGAAAAACAGGCATATCTCCCATTAGGTGAATATCTTATGGATGATAAAAATTTAAATCTAGTAAAATCATCTAATTTAATGCTTTCCATACGTTTAACCCCCAATCAATTTGGATAATATTTTGTGCCACGAAATACTTCTATAATATATTTATACACAAAAACATTAATTCCTCTATTTGTAAAAATTTTTTTAAAAGAGATTATTCATAGCGAGTAGCTAATTCTCTCTTTTTTCAATAAGTTAAAATTTAAATAAAGTTAATTAACAGGCACTAATCATTGCCTATCACCGTATTTATTATATTTATTATTTATCGATTAGAGGTTTTCTTTTAAAGGAAGAAAAAGTAACATTTTTCCTCAAAAAAGTCGAGAGGATGCTTGTAAAATATTATATAATGAAATTACTTCCGGAAGAAAGATGATTAAAAAGGGTGATAATGTGGATTATTTTAACTTTATAGTATCAGTAGTAGCCTATGTTGAAAGAAGACTATCATCGGATATAAACTATGATGAAATAGAAACGATGACCGGATTCTCCATTGCACATATTAGGGATGTATTTAAGAATCATACTAAAATTTCCCTTGCTAAATATATTCTTTATAGAAGAATATGTAATGCTGCCTTTGATATAGTACATAGCGAAAGAAAAATACTTGATATAGCTAATGATTATGGTTTCGATAGCTATGATACATTTACGCGGGCATTTAAAAGATTTACTTCTATGACTCCAAGCAAATTTAGAATGGAACGTCTTGCAGTGGGTAGAATTAAACTTGCAGCTGGGATTTACGGACCGGGTATTATTAAGGAAGATAATACACAGCAAAGCTCACCTGACTTTTGGGAGGTAATGAAAAATATGAAAGATATAAAAAAATCACATGACAGTTGCATTCTTTATGGGGTGCCAAAGGTAGAATATTGTTATGAGGAATGTACGCCATTTCCTTCATCTCTTAGAGCATGTCTTAATTATATTGGTCAGGATATAAGCTACTCCTACCTCATGGCTGCTTCAGGCGCATCATTTCGCCTTAGGTGGAATACAAAATACTGGGATGGAGGAAATGTAGATATAATGTGTATTTATGAAAATCCATTAGAGGCCTTTGAACGTTCCTTCAAGGCATCAGGACGCTCATATGAAATTCTTCAAAGAAATAAAAATACAACAAAAAATGAATTTGTAGATTTTATAAAATCTGAAATAGATGAAGGACGACCTGTGATTGGTCTTGGTATAATAGGTCCTCCAGAAGCCTGTATCATTACAGGCTATAGAGATAATGGTCAAACTCTTTTGGGATGGAATTTTTTTCAAAACAATCCTGAGTTTGCAAAGGATACTGAGTTAGATGAATCTGGATATTTCATCTCTAGAAGTTGGTGGGAAAATCCAGATACCGTTGGGGTTATAGCAATAGGCGAAGAGATGGAAAAGCAACCATGTATTAAAGATATTATTTTAAATGCAGTAAATATAATGACAAAAGAACGTATCGGAGATTATGCAGGAGGTCAAGCTGCCTATGACCAATGGGCAGCAGCATTATCAGATGAAAGTCAATTTCCTAAGCATGCTGTAATGCCTATGCTATTCGAAAGATTAATGTGTCAAGGTGATGCCATGGTTATGATTGGAGAAGGCAGAGCCTATGCAGGTTGCTTTATGGAATGGGTAGGTAATCAGCACAAAAATATAGAAGATAAATGTATAAAAGCCTCAAATTGCTTTAAGGAAGAATTTAAATTAGTTAATAAAATGAGAGAACATTTGAAGGGCTGGCAGTTGGGAGAAGAACAGGCAAGAAACTTAGCTGATCCTTTAATAAGAAAAGAAATTGTTAATCTCATAATATCAGCAAAAAAGCTTGATGCTGAAGCATGTAATATCTTAAAAGAGATTGCGGAGAGTATCTGATATAGGAAAGACACAGAACGGAGAACAAAGTAATATTTCTTAATCTGAAAAAACATATCTTAAAAACACTGCCGTTACTTATGATATTACCAATCATAAGCAACGGCAATTTTTTAATGTTAAAATGCGTCTATTAATTCTTAATTATTTTATCTTCTAGATTGAGTAAACTGAAATTGATATATTGTTTATTTTTATGAAAGACCTCTTCATAGGATTAAAATTTTTTCCTTTCCTAAATTATATATATGCTTTAACATTTTCAAATAATCACAGCTTTCAAAGAGTTTATGCTAATTCTCTTTTTCTTTTAGATAAGTTAATATGTTAAATGCCTGGCACTATCTATGCTATCTGATTTTATCCTCCTAATGTAACGTCTTGTTCATTGTACCATCTTATAGCTTCATGGAATTGCTCTCGTTTAAAATCTGGCCACATATCATCTATAGTATATATATCTGAATAAACAGATTGTATAGGGAGAAAACCAGAAAGTCTTTTTCTTCCTCCCCATCTTAAAATAAGGTCAATACGTGAAATATCCTTAGAACGCAATCCATCCATCACAATTTTCCTACCTCTGCTTTTACAGTCGAGGTTTGATATATCCCAGTCCCAACCATAATTCACTAAAAAATTAACCTTTGTTCCACCTTTACCTATGTTTGTTCTTTCAGTATATTTTAACAATTCCTTAGGGAAAACAGTTGATTTTGTGTTCCCCATCACAAGTAACGACACATCTTCTTTTGCTATTAATTTTACAGCATCAACACATGACTTCACAAATGCATCTATCTGTTTTCTAGGTCTCTTGCAGTTATCTGTTGTAAATCCATAATATGTAATTTCTTCAATGCCATATTCCTTGGCTAGCTTTAATACTTCAAGTCCTGGTGATAACCCATATTCATATCCATCTTGCTTTTCAAATCCTTTATTTTGTGCCCAACGTCTATTACCATCGGGAATAATACCCATGTGATTAGGAATTCTCAAAAAACCACAACCTTTCTTTACTAATTAATTGTATTATTTTCAAATATAAATCATTTATTCAAAACATTTAAAATTAGCAGCATATAATTGTGGAAGTAGAAAAAATTCGCTTACAGGTCTGTAGTTAATTTAATAAAGAAATCCTAGGATTTAGAGATATTCTTCTTTATCTTTTAAATAAACTAATAAATTAAGTAAAAGTTAAGAAAAATTAAGGGCTTAGCGCCATTTCTCTATGATATAATAAATATATCGTTTTTCAATTTGAAGTTAAAACAGGAGTGATCATATTTTGGAACCAATGGAAATGCCAAGAGACGTAGTTGAATGGAACAATCTAATATTAATCTATAGATTTGCATTAAGAGAGGTAAACACTAAACTGAACATATTGAATGAAGAATTTCAGTTTATTCATTCTCATAACCCTATTGAACACATTAAGTCCCGTGTAAAATCCACTGATAGTATTATAGCCAAGCTAAAGAGGAAGGGGCATGAAGTGACCTTTGAAAATGCAAAGAAATATATCCATGATATTGCTGGAATTAGGATTATTTGCTCCTTTACATCTGATATTTATACTATATATGAATTAATAGAAAAACAAAGTGATGTTAAGATTATTGAGATAAAGGATTATATCAAAAAACCAAAACCTAATGGCTATCAAAGCTTACATCTCATTGTGGAAATTCCAGTATTCTTATCTGATAGGACAATCCCTGTTAAGGTGGAGATTCAAATTCGAACTATCGCTATGGATTTTTGGGCAAGTCTTGAACATAAGATATTTTACAAATTCAATAAATTCGTTCCAGAAGGTATAACTGACCAACTAAAAGAATGTGCTGATGTCATTACTCACCTTGACTATAAAATGCTGGATATAAAAAACAAAATGGCACAATACAAATAACTTATTAAGGGACTCTTAGCACTTTTCAGCTGTTGAGTCCCTTAATATTTTTCCTAAATGAAGTAATAGAGATGAATAATAAATCATTCATAAAGTTATTTTAATTCAAATCTTTTAACCATATCCATGACTTGTGTCACATCCTTATCCCCTCTGCCCGAAAGATTAACAATAATGATTTGATCTTCATTTAAATTCTTTGCGAGCTTCATTGCATAAGCTACAGCATGTGAACTTTCAATAGCAGGTATGATTCCTTCTGCTTTACAAAGTGTCATAAAGGCAGATAAAGCTTCATCATCAGTAATTCCTACATATTGAGCTCTACCGCTATCTTTATAATGACAATGCTCTGGCCCCACCCCTGGATAGTCAAGCCCTGCTGCAACTGAATGGACAGGTAGAGGTTCTCCATTTTCATTCTGAATTGTATAGCACTTAAAGCCATGTATAATTCCCACAGTTCCTTTAGAGATTGAGGCTGCATGCTCAGTGGTATCAAGTCCTTTCCCTGCAGGCTCCACACCGATAATTTTCACCTCTTCATCCTTTACAAATGGATGGAAAAGACCAATAGCATTGCTGCCTCCACCAACACAAGCAATCAAATAATCTGGTAGTTTCCCTTCCTGTTTCAGTATTTGTTCTCTAGCCTCTTGGCCGATAATACTTTGAAAGGACCTTACCATAATAGGATACGGATGAGGACCAACAGCTGAGCCTAGGAGATAAAAAGTGTCGTCTGCATTACTTACAAAGTCATCTAAAGCCACATCAACAGCATCTTTTAAAGTAGCAGTTCCTTGTGTAACAGGAACAACCCTTGCTCCTAAAAGCTCCATTCTAAATACATTGAGTGCCTGTCGCTTCATATCTACTGCTCCCATATAGATTGTGCAGTCTAGCCCAAACAAAGCACAGGCAGTAGCTGTAGCAACACCATGTTGCCCAGCACCAGTCTCAGCAATAATGCGTTTTTTCTCCATTCTTTTAGCCAAAAGAGCTTGCCCAATAGCGTTATTAATTTTATGTGCACCTGTATGATTCAAGTCTTCTCTTTTAAGATAAACTTTAGCACCGCCTAATTTTTCTGTAAGTCTTTCAGCAAAATATAGTGGATTCTCTCTCCCAATATATTGTTTTTGATAGTAAGAAAGCTCCTTTAAGAAATCTTCATCCTCAATGTACTTGAAGAAACTTTTCTCCACCTCGGCTAACACCTTATTTAATGATTCAGGCACAAAAGAACCACCAAACTCACCAAAGAAACCACTGTTATTAAGCATACAAACCCCTCCTTATTTTTTAAAACCCTTTTTTATAGAAAATAAAAAATCCTCTACATGTGCTCAGCACATATAGAGGACGATCTTAACCGTGGTACCACCTCAATTGATTATATAAGAAAAAAACTTATTATAATCCACTTTTTCAGATACAGGAAACTTAATCCGATACCCTATCTCTGTAACGGGAGAAACCCGTGTCGCCTACTTAAATTCAGCTTCCACTCATAAGTCCATTCAGTACACTCTTGACATCTAGATTCCACCACCCTAGACTCTCTATACTCTACAAGTATACCTACTATCCTTATTCAATGCTTTAGTATAGTAAAGTTAAATTTTATATTATTTTAATCTATTCTTATGAACTTGTCAACATACTTTTTAAAAATTCTATTCACTCACAGTAAGATACTTGTCTAACCCATCTACTATACCATTCACTATCTTATTCTGATATTCATCTGTTATCAGTAGAGCTGATTCCTTTTTACTAGATAGAAACCCACTTTCAATTAATAATGCAGGTACATTAGCCTGATTTAGAACTATTAAATCAGGTCTTTCTACTATTCCTTTATTAACTGCTCCGGTATTTGCTAGTATATCATCTAGCATCATTTGAGCTAATGACTCATTATCTTGATCATTGTCAGCACTATCACTTTTCTCATTAGGATAGTATAGCACTTGCACCCCATTAGTCTTATTATCATTGTCTAGGGCATTACAATGAATACTAATAAATATTTTAGCCTTTTTCTTATTTGCCAATTCTATTCTTTCCATATTGTGAATGTATTCATCTGTATCTCTTGTTAAAATTACTTTGTAATCCATTGACTTTAATCTTTCGTATAGTTTTTTAGATATCTCCAAGTTTATATCTTTTTCATAGGTATTGTTAATACCAATTGTTCCAGGATCATGTCCACCATGCCCGGGATCTATTACGATAACATTATTTGTCCCAAAAATGTCTCCTATTAAAAAAGAATCTCCACGAAAAATCTGTAAAATAATAAATATTGGAGCAATTAATAAAAAAATATATAGTGCTTTTTTGAAATTCATTTATTTCCCCCCGCTTATTGTAACGTTTTAAATTAAAATATTAATCGATACTACTTGCGTCGTAAATCTGTACTTAATAAACACCCCTTCATAGAAAATTAAAAGATAATTTAAAATCCCTACAGATAATAATTATACCACTCATTTGCATCAAAACTGCATATTGTTGTGAAAAAGTTGTAAAATTATATTAAAATTTGTCATAAAAACTAATTGTTCATATTTCATGACATTGATCATTAATAAACCAGAGGATGGATCGGGGGGATATCCTCTGGTTTATATATAGTATTATATGGGGTTAACAGCTATTTAGGGTTACTTTTATTATAGACAACTTGTCCATTGATTATGGTATACTCTACTGTAGCATTTGTGTCTAGTGCAGGCATGCCTTTAAAAATAACTAAATCAGCATCCTTTCCTTTTTCAATAGAGCCTACCTTATCATCAATTCCAATTATTTTCGCTGGATTTATGGTAAGCATATTGATAACGCGCTCAATATCCCCTCCAAAACGTATTACTTCACCAGCCTGTACTACAATTACATCAGGATTTAATATTGGTCCGTCTGTCATAATTGCACATGTGATGCCTCTTTTGTCTAATTCAATAAGACTATATATATCAATTTTGCCGCATTCTCCAGGCATAAGTAGAACTCCAATAGGTCCGTAAATTACTCCCTTGCATCCTGATTCTGCAATATCATCGTAATAATCACTTGCACCCCATGCATGATCTAAAGTAAAATCTATGTCAAATTCTTTAGCAATACGAATAGTTGTCAGCATATCAAATTGTTCACAATGGACCTTCAGAGGAATTTCTTTTCTTAGTACCCTACATACATTTTCCATTCCTAAGTCAAAGGACTCTTCACCTTTTTCTTTCTTAGCCATGTACTCCTGTCCTCTTATCAAAGTATCTCTCAGCACATGAGCAATTCCCATACGAGTCATTGGCATTTGATTTCGTTTCCCATATACTCCCTTAGGATTGCCTCCCAGTGCCATTTTTAAGGCTATAGGATTTTTAATACACATGTCCTCTATATTTTCTCCATAGGATTTGACAGCACACACAAGTCCTCCTACTACATTTCCACTTCCTGGAGCAATAGCAGATGTAGTAATTCCAGCTCGAATTACTCTTTCAAACATAGGCGACTTAGTATCTATGGAATAAATTGCTTCAACTTCAGGTGTAGCGTTTTTAGTCATTTCATTAAGGTCCTGATCACTCATATCTGCTCCAAAACCACCGATATGGCTATGAGCATCAACTATTCCTGGAATGACTACAAGTTCGCTTGCATCAATAATTTCCCCTTGATTACAACTTAAATTTTCACCCACATCAACAATTTTTCCATCTTCTATGAGGATATCTCCTTTTTCAAAAACTCTACCTGCTGAAGTGAATATCTTTGCATTTTTTATGACCAGCATGAATTTTCCCTCCTAGAGTTTAGGATATTTTCTCCGTTGATAAATGTTGCTTCAACTCTAGCTGAATAGGATTCTATGGGGTTATCAGTCCAAATAACAATATCTGCATCCTTCCCAACCTCTATAGACCCTATTCTGTTATCTACTCCAAGAAGCTTAGCTGGAGCAGAAGTAATCATCCTAAGCACGTCCTCAGATTCTAATCCATACTTATGGTACAATATAGCATTCCATAATAAAGACTCTTTCCCTGACGCCACATTATCTCCGCAAGAACTGATTGCAACATCTACTCCACATTTTATGAGATCTTTGACACTTTCAATATCTACGTATTTATTCAATGAAGTTAAAGAATTTGTCAAGTCTCCTAAGATAACACTAATTTCTTTCTTAGAAATTTCTCCGATTTTATTATTCACTCCGAACGCTCCAGTAAAAACAATATTCACAGGGAGATCCTTTAACACCAGTTCAACTGCATCCATTTCAGACCTAGTATTGCAGTTAATAAGCAAAGGTGCCTTGCCATTTATTATGTCCTGCAAAGCTTCAGACTTAGAATCATATTCTCTGTTCTCATTCTTCTTATATTGTATAGCCTTTATAATGGCTTCCTTTAACAGAGCAATTGCTCCCATTTTAGTCATCGGACAAACATTTCTACTTCCATATGTTTTTTTTGTGCTAGATGTAATAGACGCTACCATTCCAATCTTTTCTTTAACTAGCATCTCATAAGGATGTTTACCATAGGTCTTAAAAACTGCTCCATATCCTCCCAAGACATTGGAAGTCGAAGGCATTATACCAGCACTAGTTACTCCATATTCAAAAACTCTTTGAAACAGCATGCTGTCTTGATCAAAGGAGTAAACCACATTCATCTGAGGAGTGACTGGGTCTGAAAGCTCACTTAAGTCATCATCTTTCCAACCAGGGCCCTTAGCTCCCCATACATTGAGAGAATCTATAAATCCAGGGAAAACTACTTTATCTTTTGCATCAAATACTTTGGTTGAATCTAAAACATCAATTCCATGTCCAATCTCAATAATACGGCCATCCTTTACTAGAATATCCGTGTCATTTGATACATTCCCTTTGCCGTCGTGAACTATTCCTCCTTTTATAAGAATCATTAAGATACCCTCCCTAGTTCGTCTTTAAGTAATCTGCCATCAACAAACCGCATTCCAGCTGAATACTTATAAGTTTCTTTATAGATATTACTTCATAGTTGATTTTTTCTTCAAGCTCTTCACTTAGTTCTTTTAACTTCTCTTCAGCACGCGCAAATGCTTCTTCAAGTGCCTTTTTCTTTTCAGGATTATCCTCATTATTTTCTTTCATAGTTAACAGCTCAGACTCATTAGCTCTTACTAGCAAGCCGTAGGAAAGAGTTTTATAAAACTTTGAGATCAATAGATTATCAAATTTTTCAGCTACTGTTGCTGCCCTAGCAAAATCAGGATTTTCATTAACCATTTTTTTAGTAGCTTCTTTACTCTCATTATTACCAGTAAAAGCCTCTAAAGCTAGCTTAAAAGGATTTCTTTCTTCCATATATTTAATAGTGCTGTTTAGAGTAGATATAATAAACTTGTCAGCCTCCGCACTAAACTCTAAGCTTTTGAGAACAGCTTCCTTTCTAGTTATATCTGATGTAGATAAATCGTTTATTCTCTTGTCATAGAAATATGGCAGCTCAGTCAATAGCGTAAAGCTTTCGTGGTTTTCCTTAGCATAATCTGCACTACATGTTCCAGCCTTAATGACCTCACCAGGATTTTCAATTCCGTATTTCTCTAGGTAATCGTATTCCTGGCGAATGCCTAGATCTTGATAAATAGCAGGAGCGTATGCTACACAATATGGTGCTTCTGGCTCTCCTAGATTTAGGGGAATACCTTGCTTTTCAGCAGCATTTTTCATGTCATCATATATTTCTGGAGTTTCGCGGCTTATATACCAATAAACACCGCCAAAACCTGCGTTGTGAAGAGAATATATGAATTTTGGCTTTATATCATCTATCAAGTCCATCATAGCCTTAGTTTCAGGAATCGTATCGTGGAAATGCAGATTCTTATAATCTATTGGGAAAGTCCAGTCTACCTGTTGATGTCCTGCTGGTCTAAAAAAGTTCCTAGCATAATTATATAAAGTATAAGGTCCCTTAAACCAATTTTCATTGAGCTTTGTTCCATCGGCATCCCATGACTTTACTATATACCATGTATAGTCTAATTCTTCTCTCAACTCCTTGTTTTCTGCTAATTCTCTTGAAAAATATTCAAGAAGCATAGCTCCTATAGGTTCATTAGGATGAGGACAGCCAAACATAAGAGCATTATTAGAGCCTTTCCCTATTTTAAGACAATATAGTGGATGATCATCTCTAGTCCTTCCCATTTCAAACAAGTCTACTATATCAGGAAACTCTTCAGCTAGTTTTTTGCTACTAGCATCCATTTCTCCTACAGTTAGAAATTCTTTATAATTTGGTATTTTGTCTATTATACTCTCATATATTTTTTTCATTATGTTTCCCTCCTAATAACAGCTAATTGAATATTTTAAAGCATTCAATTAGCTGTATTTTGTAAGTATGATTATTCTGCTATATCAGTAAATGTGTATTCAGCCCAGCCCCATTTTCCAGTACCATCTATTGGTAAATTAATATATTTTGCATTGTTAGCATCATAGCTTGCAAATGCAACTATTGGTATATAAGGAAGTTCTTCAGCAACTATTGCTTGAGCTTTTTTATACAGCTCAGCTCTCTTTTCTTGATCTCCAGTTGCAGCTGCTTCAGCTAATAGTGAATCAAACTCTGCATTGCTGTATTCACCATAGTTGCTTCCTACACCAGTACCAAAACGTTTTTGTAGTGCTGCTGGGTCAGGTCCCATGAATCCACCCTGTAGCTCAAGTATAAAGTCTCTTTGCTCTCCAACCTTAGCAAACCAAGCATTGAACTCGTGAACTTGAACTGTCAACTCAATACCAGCTTCAGCCAATGATGCTGCCATAAGCTTTGCAGCATCTGGATATCCAGAGCCTTCAAATACATCTATTGTAAGCCCTCTTACATAGTATCCATCAGCATCCTTCTCATATCCTGCAGCCTCCAGTATCTTCTCAGCTTCCTCAATATTAAAGTGAGGTGAAGTCTCTTCAGTATTACTTGCCCATTCAATCAATGAAGGATACATGCTGTATTCTGGCTTCTGTACTCCGTTATATATCTTCTCAGATATTTCTTCCTTGTTTATAGCTGTAGCTATAGCTTTTCTCACATTAACATCCTGTACTGCTTCATTATTAAGATTGAGTATAATTCTCATTGGAGATGGATATTCATTTAATTTCATTCTAATATTCTTATTAGCTAGTAATTCATCTGCATTAGCCGCAGGTACGTTTTCTAATACATCAATATCTCCATTTGTTAGTGCTTGTACAGCAGTAGCGTCATCAGGAATAATAGAGAATATAACCTTGTCTAGCTTAGGTGCACCCTCATGATAATCTGGATTAGCAACTATTGTTACACTTTCCCCTTGCTTAAACTCAGACAATTTAAATGGTCCGGAACCTATTGGATCCATTGCTGCTGGATTGTCTTCCCATGCTTGACCATTATTAAACACATGCTCTGGCAATATGAAGGTAGCATACCACCCTAAATCAGCAATAAATGAAACATCTGGAGCAGTCATATTAAACACAACAGTATACTCATCTGGAGTTTCAATAGATTCAACTATTTGTAATCTTGAGCTCATATAGTAAGCTTCATTAGCCTTGATCTGATCAAAGGTATATTTTACGTCTTCACTTGTTACAGGCTCACCATCATGCCAATGAGCATCCTCTCTTAATTTAAAAGTAATTGCTAGCCCATCTTCACTTACATCCCAATCAGTAGCCAAATCAGGTACTATTTGCTTACTTGCATCTAGCTTAACAAGTCTATTGAATATGTTTTGTACTATAGGGTAAGCATTGTCGTCTGGTAAGGTATCAGGATTAAAAGACATTGGGTCTCCACTAGCCCTTACTATGAGTACTTTTTCTGCCCCTCCCCCATTTGTCTCAGATTGGGAGCCATTTGATGCACCTGAACTACATCCCACCGCTACAATAGCAGCTATTACTAGTATTGCTATTGTTAAAAAAAGTTTTCTTTTCATTATTGACCCTCCTATCAATTTAAAATAATCTATTGCAAGCTACCTTACGACCTTGTCCAAGGTCATGAGTAGCCGGATATTTTTTAAAGCATTCATCAGTAGCCTTAAAGCATCGTGGAGCAAAATAACAGCCTGGTCCAGGATTAATAGGTGTAGGGGGCTCTCCCTCTACTTTTATCTTCTCCATAATCTCGTCTGGATCTATAGAGCCACAATTTGATATTAATGTTTGAGTATATGGATGCTTAGGATCATTAACAACTGTATCAGCATCTCCATATTCAACAATTCTTCCTAAATACATAACAGCCACCTTATTGGAAATATATCTAGTTAGAGAAATATCATGGCTGATAAATATTACAGCTGCATCTTTTTTCTTACTCAGTCTCAAAAGCATATTTATTATTTCAGCCCTAACAGACACATCCAGCATAGATACAGGCTCATCGGCTATTACAACCTTTGGCTCTACTAGCATTGCTCGTAAAATAGAAATTCTCTGCAGCTGTCCTCCAGATAACTCATGAGGATATCTCTTCATAATATCTTCTGCAGGACGAAGTCCTCCAAATTCAAGTGTTTCTAAGCACATCCTTCTCTTATCCTCTTTTGACTTACCAATAGAATGAAGCTTTAGCGGCCTCATCAAAATTTCTTCAATAGTGTCTCTAGGAGTAAATGAGTCATATGGATTTTGAAATACTATTTGAACTAAGCGTCTAAATCCCTTGGAATCATTTTTCATGAGCTTATCTGTAGATTCATTACCTATATATACGTCTCCACTAGTAGGCTCTTCAAGTCTAGCAAGAATCCTTCCCAAAGTGGATTTTCCACATCCAGACTCACCTATTACTCCAAGCACCTCTCCTCTTTCCATCTGCAAGGATACTCCGTCTACTGCCTTGGCAAATAGCTTTTCCTTAGACCCTAGCCTCAATCCACTCTTTACTGGATACCACATGGATACATTATCTATATTTATATATGCACTATTGTTTTCCATCTACAGCTCACCT
Source organism: Brassicibacter mesophilus (assembly GCF_050433385.1). NCBI lineage: Bacteria > Bacillati > Bacillota > Tissierellia > Tissierellales > Thermohalobacteraceae > Brassicibacter > Brassicibacter mesophilus. The sequence continues at coordinate 83,366 of NZ_JBNPXI010000004.1, read as the reverse complement.
CCATACAGATGACACGCCAAGACTCTTTCATCTCCCATATTCAATTTGATAGGCTTTCTATTTTTGCATATATCCTTTGCATGCTCACATCTTGGAGCAAAAACACATCCATCATATTTTTGAGATAAATCTGGTAAAAAGCCTTTTATACCTTCTAGATTTCCCTTTTTCCCTTTTAGAGATGGGAAGGAGGCTAAAAGTCCTTTAGTGTATGGGTGTAATGGTTTTTTAAGAACATTCTTGACATATCCTAGCTCCATGAGTTCACCAGCATACATAATTGCAATCTTATTACAGGATGTAGCAACTACAGACATGTCATGAGTAATCATTATTCTAGTCATATCAAGCTCTTTTTCCATCTTAGCCACTTCATCTAATATCTGTCCCTGGGTAACTACATCTAGGGCTGTAGTAGCCTCATCCATAATAAGTAGCTTAGGATTATTAATAAGACTTATAGCTATGGAGACTCTTTGAAGCATGCCTCCAGATAACTCGTGAGGATATAGCTTGTACACCCTTGACGATAGATTAACCAGATCAAGTAAATAAGAAAATCTTTCAAATATTTCTTTTTTGCTGGCCTTAGGGTGATGAACCCAGTATATATCCTCTACTTGAGTTCCAATTCTATGAACAGGAGATAATGAATTCATGGATTTTTGAAAAACTACTGAAAGCTCATTCCACCTGATTTTCTTAAGCTGGTCCTCTGACAGCTTAGTTAAATCTTTATCACCGAAATTAGCAGTTCCAGATATTTCAGTGCTTTTCTCTGGCAATAGCCTAAGTAAAGCCATAGCCAATGTGGATTTACCAGAGCCAGATTCTCCAACAAGCCCTAGAGAATCCCCTTTGTTGATTTTGAAGCCTACATCCTTAACTGCATAAACTTTTTTATGCTTATTCACATAAGTAACGTTAAAGTTTTTTAAATCCAAAACTGTATTATCCATTATCTATGCACCTCTTTTGTTCATATACTTAGGATTCATAACATGGTTTAATCCATCTCCTAGCAGATAAAAAATAGTTACCGTAATAACAATAGCAAGCCCAGCAAATGTTGCTATCCACCACGCACTAGTAAGAAAAGACTTTCCGTCATATATCATCTGACCCCAGCTTATTATATTAGGATCTCCTAGCCCTAAAAAGCTTAATCCAGCTTCAGTCAATATAGCGTTTGACATACCTACAGTGGTATTAGCTATGACAGGGAATATGCCATTTGGAATAATATATTTAAAAAGTATTTGTCTTTTATTTTCACCCATTGATGTAGCAGCCTTTACGAAGGTTCTCTCTCTCAAGGACAATGCCTGTGCTCTCATGAGCTTAGCATTACTTGGCCAAGTCGTAAGCCCTATTACAATCATTACATTGTAAATGCTATTTCCAAATAGTGCGATAATGAGCAGTATTAAAAAAAATGTAGGAAGCATCATAAATGTATTGATTACCTCAGAAATAATTCTGTCTACTGCTCCACCGAAGAATCCAGCAATTCCTCCAATAATAATTCCTAGTATGGCTGAAATCAATGCAGATATAACAGCTACTTTAAGAGAGGTTTGTGTCCCATAAACAATCATACTGAATACATCTTGTCCCATTTTATTAGTTCCGAGAACATGTCCATTCTCTCCTACTTCATTCAAAATATCCGGGCCAAAATAATATGGGTCAATTGGTGTAATGTTTTTTGCGAAAATTACGACAATTAGGAGAAAAAAAATACCCACAGTACCTGCCAAAAGCTGCTTGTCACCAAAAATAATATTTTTAAACCTTTTAATGTTTTTAAAATCCATTCTTAACCCCCCTTAATATCTAATCCTTGGATCTAATATTGCATACACAATATCTACTAATATCATTACAACTGCAATTGAAATAGACATTACGAGATATATTCCCATCAGAGTTGGATAGTCTCTTTGGTTGATTGCTGTAAGTACAAGCCTGCCAGTTCCCGGCCAAGCAAATACAGTTTCTATAAGAGCTACTCCAGTAACCAAATAAGCTAAGGATATACCAAACACTGTAACAGTTGGTAGAATTGCATTTCTAAAAATATATTTATTGAATATCTTTTTCTCACTCATTCCTGTAGCTCTAAATGTGAGGATAAAATCCTCGTTAGTAACCTGTAGTACAGAAGATTTAGCAATCCTATAATAAAGAGGGATCTGTATCAATACTAAAGTACCTACTGGCAATATCATATGCTTTATTACATCTATTATGTAAGCAAATCCTTTGTAAGAAGCCCTTGCATCTGTCATCCCATAAGTAGGAAGCATTTTTAAAACAGATGAAAATAATATTATGAACATCAATCCTAGCCAAAATGAAGGCATAGAATTTAATATATATGAAAACCCTGAAAAAATTACATCAATAAATGTCCCTTCCTTTCTTGCAGCAACAATCCCCATTAATGTCCCAATCACAACAGATAAAACAGCAGAGGTCAGTACTAGTAAAATTGTTGCAGGAAGCTTTTCAGCTATCATTTGTGTAACAGGTCTGTTATAGATAATAGATGTTCCTAAATCACCACTTGCAGCAGTTTTTAAGTAGTTCACAAATTGTATGTGCAAAGGATCATTTAGCCCATATTTTTCCTCTAGCGCAGCCCTTAGAGCTGGGTCATCTGTCTCTTTTCCCATAAGAGTTTTTATAGGATCTCCAGGTGCCAAATGTATTATTATAAAATTAATTGCAAAAACCACAATAATAGTTATTAATCCTGCAAAGATTCTCTTCCTTAAATATTTACTCACTCGACTCCCCCCTATTTTTTACAGTATCGCTTTAAAGTACGACTATGAACATGTTCACTTTGGATATTATCATAATATTACAGCAATTAATTTCATATGTCAACAAGTATTTTAAAATTCTGTAACAATTTTATTGCTAAATCTTCATTTATAAAGTTTTTATTTCAATTTTTTACAAAACTTGCTATAATTATAAATATGAGTTGAAAACTGCTATCATATTAAGGAGGAGTTATGCCTAAAAAAACGTTTTTAAATTTACCTGAAAGTAAAAAGCAAAAAATCATTGAAGCTGTATATAATATATTTATTGAAGAAGATTATGAAAATGTAAACATCAGAAATATTACAAGTAAGGCTGGAATTTCTATCGGAAGCTTTTATCAGTACTTTTATGATAAGGATGAGCTATACTTATATTTATTAAGTAATATTGAAAAAAAAATTTATGCTAAATACAAAGAAAGAACAGGCTTTTTCTTAATGGACACTGAAACAATAAGTATTGAAGAAATATGTACTGAAAAGGAAATAGCATTTAACCGAACTTGGTATAAAGTCCCAATTGAGGTTATGATGAAGTTTTATTTTGGCGAGTATAGCAGGGACTTGAACAGTATTGTATTGGAAGAGCTCATAGAGCTTAAAAATTCTGGTAAGTTAATAGACTCTGTAGATCTAAATTTTATTTTTCACATCTATGTGACATCAATGTTCAATATATTGCTTTACTTTCGCGATAATAATATAACCGATGAGAACGAAAAACTCAGAATAAAAACTAACTATTATACAAACATGTTTCTTAATGGTATATTGAAGGATAGGTTAAAGTAAAATGATATTTGATTAAGAAAAAGACTCTAGCTGCTAAAGATTAAACTCTTGCAGCTAGAGTCTTTCTAACTAAATGTTATTATTTAAACAAGTTAGTAGATTAAATAAAATAAGTTAAGTGTCCGGCACCAATCAAATCTTAGATTAATCTTGAACTATCCCCATTTTATAAATGCTAAACATAGAATACATAAACTGTAGATATTCTTCTTTTGTCATCTTTGGAGGATGTTTTTCTTTTATTTCTTTTATCTTTTTTCCTTGATTTAAAAGTAAATCTACGGTCGTTAGTGCCATTGCTTTTGCTGGAATAATATAGGCTAATTCTTCATCTATAATTTCATACTCTTTGCTATGAAGACTTCCCTTTATTCCTCCTATCATTGGATGGAGTGTCGGCATTATATGAGACAAATCTCCAAAATCAAAAGAACCGGTAAAATCTCCACCAGAAATTATTTTGCCTTCCAATCCTAATGATTCTAAGTTTTCCTTAAACAAATTATCTAAATCCTTATAACTCAATATTGGAAAATAGCCTGGTATATCTTCAATCTCTACTCCAGCTCCAATTGCTTCAGCTCCTGCCTTTATAGCTCTATTTACCTTCTTATTAGAACTAATCATACTTTCTAAAGTTCTTGCTCTTACATAGCTTTCCATAATTACTTCAGAAGGTATTACATTAACTATGTCCCCGCCTTTTGTTATTATTGAATGAACCCTTACTCTATCCTTATCTTTAAAAGTCTCACGCTGAACATTTATGTTGTTCATAGCCAACATAGCTGCATTTAAAGCATTGATACCTTCATCAGGAGCAGAGCCAGCATGTGAAGCTTTTCCGATAAATTTAATTTTTTTACCTATAAACCCATTACTTACAGGTCCAACTAAGGCTTTGTTCTCTTTTAAGTCTAATACATGAAACATCATAGATAAATCTACATCGTCAAAATATCCTCTTCTAATAAGCTCTTGTTTTCCTCCAAAAAATTCTATTACCTTCTTCTCTCTTAGAGAGCTTCTGTAGCCAATTTCTATAAACTCTTCGGCTGGAACTGCTAATATGTCAATATTGCCTTTAATTTGTGCTAATGCATCAGATTTGATCAACCCCATAACGGCACCTAAAAGTCCTGCTATTTGAATATTATGACCACATCCATGAATAGCACCATTTTCATGAGCGTCCTTATGTTCCTTGCAATATATAGCATCCAGCTCTCCTAGTAGTGCTATCCTAGGTGAATTCTCATCATAAGTTATTCTTGCTCTACAGCCTGTAACTGCAATATTTTTTTCAACTTCTAAATCTAGTTTTCTAAGAAATTCAAATACTTTTTCTGTTGTTTCATATTCCTTGTATCCGATTTCTGGGTTATCATATATATTTCTGCCTATAGCTATTATTTTTTCTCTATTTTCATCAATAACTCTTATTATATTTTCTTTAATTCTTTCTATATTCACCTTGAACACTCCTAATTATAAGCTGATCATCTGTGCTAAAACCTTTGTGGTAGTATACATATCATCTATATTTAAAGTTTCTCCTACAGTATGAACTTGACCCATACCTACGCTTATAATAGCACAATCATATCCTTTCCCAGCAAATATATTTGCATCACTTCCTCCACCTATTACTAACGGTGATGGATTAATATTCTCTTTTTCAAAGCTTTCCTTACACAGACTAAATATAAAAGAATCTTTGTCTAATTTTAGTGTAGGATAATCTCTAGAAACCTTTATTTCCACAGTTCCACCGAACTTCTGGGCTGCAGCTTCACATGCATTTTTGATATGCTCAACCTGAGTGTCTAATTTTTCTATTGAATGTGAACGAGCTTCTGCTGTAAATGAAACTTTATCTGTAACTATATTAGTTTGACTTCCTCCCTCAATACGACCTATATTAGCTGTAGTTTCTTCGTCTAAGCGACCTAGAGTCATATTAGAAATAGCTTCAGCAGCCATATATATAGCATTTATTCCTTTTTCTGGCTCAATTCCTGCATGAGCTGTTCTGCCTATAAAGGTTGCTTTTATATCATCTTTAGCTGGTGCTGCATAGGCAATAATTCCAGCAGGTCCTGCCGCATCTATTATTACTACATTTTTACAGGGCAATTTTGAAACATCAAAGTTTTTAGCCCCAAGCATTCCAACCTCTTCGCATACAGTAAATAATAAATATATATCTCTATGTGGCAGTTTTTCTTCTTTTATATGCTCGACAGCTTCTAATATGGATGCAATGCCAGCCTTGTCATCTCCAGCAAGAATAGTATTTCCTTTACTTTTCATTATTCCATTTTCAACAGTAGGTTCTATTCCTTTCCCTGGACTAACAGTATCCATATGTGCTGCTAAACATATGGCTTCTTCATTACTATTACTTCCTTTTATATGAACTAATAAATTTCCACAGTTTCCACCAAACTTTTCTCCTGCATTATCTGTATATACTTCAAAATCTCTATCTTGAAAATACTTTATTAGATATTCCCTATAATCCTTTTCCTCATAAGAAGGGCTATCTATTTTTATCATCTCGATTAAATTATTTACTAATCTATCCTTATTGATCATAACCATCTTCCTTTCTTATTTTAAAAGATTAGGCTGACCTTTTTTATGTCAGCCTTTCGATCTCATTTTTGTTATTCTGCTTGCAGCTCTTTTCCATAGATTTTTTTACCTGCAGCAATAGTTCCAAATACAGATACTAGAATTACTGCATAAGATGGTATTCCTGGTAAAAATGATAGAAATCCTTGTTTAAGTAAAAATGTCATAAAACCTGCTATAACAATTGCAACTAATCCAAGTTTTGGCCTCTGTATAGCAAACTGTCCAAAAACAGCACCAAATAAAGCCGGTAAGATTAGATTAAGCACTCTTACTACTTCTGCTGGTAAACTAGATAAAACTGATGAACCTAAAAACACAGCTACTGATAAAATAGCTATATTTATTAGTATAGATACTGCAATTCCTAAAGTAGAAATAATTGCGCCTTCATTAGTACCTTGCTTTACACCTGCTGCTTCTTGTGCTGCAACGGCACAAGGGATTCTCATGTTTACTAAGTTTCCTGATAGAAAAGCCATATATGTTCCTGGTATTCCTAGGATTGGGAAATATGAAATTGGCTCAACTACATAAAATGCTCCACTTACACTCATTTGAGCTAATGTTCCTGCTATTATAGCTCCAATCGGAGGAATATATCCAAATCGAAATGCTAATACCAAAGCAGGCCCCAAAGCTAGTAACATACCCAAGAATAACGTTATCCTTCCGTATTTAATTATGCTAGGTATAAATTCGTTATCATATACATTATTTTTCATGATTTCAGCTCCTTTAATATACATTATTTTAATTCAATTAAACTAATGATCCTATAAGCATTCCACCAAACATTGCTATAGTCAGTCCCCATTCTCTTAACCATGATATATTTTTCTTTTTTTGAATATGTACTATTATCATCATAAGAACTAATCCACTTATACATGCCAATGCCCCAGCATCAAAGCCTAAGATTCTATCTGCATTAAAATATGCGAATGCACCTAGCATAGCTCCTGCAGAGATAATCGGCACCATTGCTTTTTTCCCGTTTGACAACACTTTAGTAAGCTTGTCCATTTTATGAGTAAACAAGAAAGTAAACAGCAACCACCCCATAGAACCGAGTATCATAGTCCATATTGCATTAGCAAAAACTATTCCATCCATACCTTCTTTTCCTAAAACTACTCCCATAGCATCAGCACCAAAGCCCGCTGCCATTAATTCAAAAGTAACAGACCCTATAAAGGAAAGCCTCATCCAAGATACTGGTCCTCCCATAGTAATTATTAAGGATATCATTCCAGCTAGAATAACCATTGAAGGTCCAATAGATGAAATTGCACTAGTTTTCATGGCAGATTTCATTTGCTGCTCAGTAAGTCCTATATCTTTTCCTGTTTTATAAGACTTTTTAGCAAAAATAGTTGATTGTGCAATTACTACTCCTACAGCTAAAGCTGCTGCTACCCACATTAGTGGATGATTTGCCACTTCTAAATAGTTCATTATAAACCCCTCCTCGTTTTAGACATGTCCTTAATATGTCCTTAATGAAATTATATCAAACTTTTCTATACATTTCAATTATTATGATTAATTTATAAAATAATAGTTTGAAAACAAAAAATCATTTGATAACCATATCATCATTGTTTTTTCATAATATGATCTATCAAATGATTTTTAAATTTAATTTTGCTCATGTATATTTAATCCTATTTAGGTATTTTAATCTTTATAAACTGAGTTGGTCTACCTACATCATTATATTGTACTGAGGTTACTTTTTCACCATATCCTGAGTCTAAGAACTTTTTTAAAATTCTTCTAGCACTTCTATCCGAAATCCCTAAAAATTCAGATAAGCTTTTAGCTTCAAAGACTTCTTTCTGGGAAATATCCATATGTGCTATGATCTTAGACAAATAAGTTGGGCTTATTCCAACTTCTTCTGCTATTCTATTTAAATTCTTATCCTTTATCATTAGATTATAAGAATATCCTTCTATTTCCCCAATCGGACCCTTTATACTTTCATCTTCGTATACAATATAATACGACGATTCCTTATTTTCTTTTGCTTTTTGTAAAGCTGTTCTAGCATTATTATCTCCATGAAATGCTGTAGTCCCATATCCTGTTCCACTAAATATTATAAGCTTTTCTTTAGATAAGTCTTTCATAAGCTTCAGAAAATAATTCTGTGCGTTCTCATTTTCCAAAGCTCCTCTTGTACTAAAGATTATATATTCACTACCTACACTTCTTACTAAGCTTCCTTGTACTAAAGGTAAATATTCTATTAGCTTACTTTCTAACAGATTTTTCTTTTTTAGAGATATATAATGGTTAGCTTTTTCATTTGATAAATTTAATTCTATTAATTGTATTCCTATTTGAGCTTCACCTAGTTTTTTTGTTTCTATAAGCTGAATAAGAGTATCTATAGAATTTTTAATAACAGGTGTAGTTATTTCTACTCTCGCTACTGGTAATCTTCTTTGCACAAAGTCTCCATAAATTGATCCAAAACTAGTCATAGCTAAATCTATCTTTCCTCTTTTAAAAAGATTTTCATGCCACTCTTTATATCTAGATTCCTTTTCGTCTTCATCGAAAGGAAAAACAAAAACTTTTTCAAAATCTATTCCAAATTCTTCAAAGATATCATGTACAAGAGGCTCTTCCATGATATCTATACTTATCTTTTTAACATTTCTATAATGATCCTTTATATTCCATAATGTTTTCATTAAGCATGAGCCTTCTCTTGGAATACATAAAAAAGGTTTTGTCAATTTTCCATATTTCTTTACCTCTACATTAAATCCTTGTCCTGTAAAAATTACGCCATTAACCTCTTTCTCACACTTTTCTAAAATATGTTCACAGCTTTCTATTTCCCCTACAGTATAAGAAACAAAATCTATATCATTATAATATTTATCAGCAACAGACAAAGTTTTATCTACGGAATCTCCATATCCGACAACGGCTATTTTCACGACAATATCCTCCCTCAAGTGTAGATTTCCGTTTCAAAAAAAAACACCCCTTGGTTACATTCTACCAAAAGGTTACATTCTTCTCAATAAGTTCATGAATTAAATAACTAGTACCAATTCTATGCTTTAAGAAAGTTAATAATTAAGTGTCTGGCAACTATTATCTATTATTTTGCTTGTTTTAGTCTTGCAATTTCTGCCCAGTTATTAGCTGTAGCTTCTTCAACTCTATACATGCCTTTTTTAATTGTTTCTATGTCACCTTTAATATATGCTATATCATTTTTCACATTATCATGTTCTGCTTTGTTCACCTGTGACAAATGTTCTAAAGCCCTAACTATTTCATAAGTTTCATCCATTCTATTTTTCATGCCTGTCATTTCTGTTTTCATACCTGTCATTTCTATTTTTATGTCCGTTATTTCAGTTTTTAAAGGACCCAACTCTTCTTTGAGCATTTCCCTAATTACTGAAAGTAGTTCTCTTTCCATAATTTCACCACCTAAATAAAATAAGTTAAGTGACTGGCAAAAAAGTATTTTGTTATTTCTTTTCTTTTTTCACTTATTTCATGTTTTAACTCTTTTTGATTTTTGACATTCTATATATATCTTTTGCAAAAGATCGACAATGCTGCTATTGTCACTCGTTATATTCATACTTACAGATAATTTTTATATCCATTAAACAAATCACTACTTTTTATCACAAGTACTAAATATATAGGAGTTATTCTATAATCATTTCTATTATATCATTTGTTTAAACTCAAGCACAACAAATGACTTCCAAAAATTGCTTTTTCTTATCTAAAAACAAATAAAACAATTACCAATTTGTTGTATTCATTATCAGTATGAATAAAAGAAACGCCACTATTCTTAAAATTGGACAAAGGACTCTTGCTACTAAAGATTAATCCTTGTAACTAGAGTCCTTCTAATCTAAAAGTCATTATCTCAATGAGTTAATAAGATGAGTTACTGGCACCAATCCGTTTATCTTTCCATATACCTCTTCCAATCTCCATGAGGAATATATAGATTCTCTTCTTTAAAGACCGTTAACTCTTTATAATTATACATGTACACATATGCTTCTTCTTTGCGATTATCAGTAAGAACCTCTATTTCCTTTAGAACTCTGTTATATTCATTATATTCATTGCCTTCTCCATAGTAATGTTCCATTTCATCTAATGCCTTTAAGGTTTCTTCATAATCATCTACTTGAATAAACTCACCATAAACATAGTCATCTCCATCTATTAAAGCAGGATATCTCTCCCCATTCAGATGATAAAGCTCTCCCTTTATCCTTGCAGACTCACTTTCTAGAACCTTACCCTTTAAGTAAATGTCATAATTAAAGAATCCTTCTATCAAACTCCCGTATATGAATAACTTCTTTTTCATTATGATCTTCCTTTACTAGGAGATTTCGCCTCCTGTTACTTTTATGTCCTCTATGTTTTCTACTGCTGCCTTTATTGCATATGTTAAGCCCTTTATAATATTGTCTAAAGACATACTTGGCATCATTCTTTTATCTAATACTTGTTCAGGAAGGAATGGTATGTGTATGAATCCACCCCTCATGTTTGGATAATTTTTATCAGCATTATATAAAAGTCCATACATGATGTGATTGCACACAAATGTGCCAGCTGAATTTGACACTGAAGCAGGTATGTTATTATCTATCATTTCCTTTACCATAGCTTTGATTGGAAGCTTAGCAAAATAAGCAGGCTCTCCATCTTCAAATATTGGCACGTCAATAGGCTGATTCCCCTCGTTATCAGCAATTCTAGCATCATCAATATTGATTGCTACTCTTTCAACTGTTATATCAAATCTTCCCCCGGCTTGACCTACTGATATTGTTATATCTGGTTTTTCTCTTTCAATAGCTTCTTCTAGTCTTTCTATCGCTTTTCTAAACACTGTTGGTACTTCTATCTTTACTATTTCTGCACCTGCTATTTCATCGGGAAGCCTTTTTACTGCTTCTGTTGCAGGGTTTATGCTTTCCCCACCAAATGGATCAAAACCTGTTACTAAAACCTTCATTTGAAATTCCTCCTTAGTCTTTAAAATCCCAATATCAGCATTAACACAATATGTACTAATAGTAGTATTAGTGATAGAGGCAATTGGCTCTTGATGACTTTGTTATTGTCCTTCATTTCAAGTAGTGCTGCTGGAACAACATTGAAGTTAGCTGCCATAGGTGTTAGAAGTGTACCACAGTAACCTGCTGTTAATGCCAATGCCCCTACTACAGCTGGATTACCTCCTTGCTGTAGAACAAATGGCAATCCAACCCCAGCAGTTATAACTGCAAAGGCTGCAAATGCGTTTCCCATTATCATTGTGAATAATGCCATGCCTACTGCATACGCTACTACACCAAATACAATGTTTCCTTCAGGAATGATTCCTGATATTCCCTGAGATATAACTTGTCCCACTCCGGATGCATTAAATAGCGCTCCTAATGCTGCTAATAACTGTGGAAGCATACTGGCTGCCCCGATTTGTTGTAATAATCTACTTCCATCTTCCGCTACTGTAACAGGCTGGGATTTCGTTAGTACCATAGCTATTATTAATGCCGTAAGGGCACCTATTCCTAGCCCTACTAAGCCGCCAAGACTACTAAACTGTGCGATGCCAAATGCAAACACTGATATTGTCAACGCTGGTATGAATATCTTGTTTCCTAACCGCTTAGATTGATTAGCTCTAAATTTGTCTGATGCTTCCTTTAAAGAGCCAAATTTAACTTGTCTTGCTGCTGTCAACACACCCATTATTAATATTAAAAAACCATTTATGTTTGAAGGTATATATTTACCAAATATGAATAATACACCTACTATCATCCAGAATGAAGCCGTTCCTATTCTAGCTGGATGTTCATTATCTCTTAATGCCATAATTCCAGTCATAAATGCAATTAAACCGCTTAGCACATATAATCCTTCTAGTAATATATCCTGCATGTTTTCACCCCTTATTAATAGTAATCAATTATTCATTTGATTGTCTGTTATGCATTTTCCACATTAGCTTTTTATCATAGTACATGAACTGAGCTACGGCAAATATAGTTGCTATTACAGCTATTGGTATAGCAGCCTTTGATACTGCTAATGGTGTAATTTCATAGCCTAACTCTTTCAATGTACCTACTATTAGCAGCACGCCTCCTGATGCAACAAATACGTTTTGTCCGAAGAAGTTACCATAGTTTTCAACTGCTGCTGCAAGGCCTTTGATATCTTCTTCAACATCTTCTGGTATTTCATCATAATTGCTTTCGGCTGCTCCCTGTGCCATCGGCAAAATAAGTGGTCTAATAAATTGAACATGTCCACCTAATCTCAATGATAATGCTGCTGCTATAGTTCTTATAACCATGTATATTGATAATATCTTTCCTGTTGTAACTGCTTTAATACTGCCTATAAGTTCTGCTGCTCTTTCCTTAAGTCCATATCTTTCTAATATACCTATAACTGGTAAGCTAACTAAAAATACAGACATGTATCTGTTTCCCACAAATGCATCTCCAAGAGTTGTCAATATTTCATTGAATCCAAGTCCTGATACTAATCCTGTTATAATCCCTGAAACAAGTACTACTGCAATTGTATCAAGTCTGAATGCAAATCCAAGAACTATGATTAATACACCTATAAGTTTAATCATTTTTTTCACCCTCTTTAAGTTATTTCTGAACCTTTTAATCAATTACTCCTATCTTCTATATCATAATCATCAATAAGAATTTTTCTTTAGTTAATCTATTATTGTTAAACTTCACCTCCTATGGATCTGAAATAAAAATAAAAAACATTAGCTAGACATGTATTAAGATATTACGTAGGTTAATTATATAAACGGTAAGTTATGTTAATAATATTACCAATTGGCAACTTCATGTTATCACACCGTTTGGTAATATGTCAAGTTATTGTTTGTATTATTGGTAATAATTATATTTCCAAAATTCATTTGAATTATAATAATGGTAAGATATTATTTAGGAGGAATACATAAGTGGTAAGTATTGGCGATAGAATATCAAGTTTAAGAAAAGAACTTAATTTAAATCAAAAAGAATTAGCTGATAAGGTTGGCCTAACTGAGGCTAGTTTGTCACGATATGAAAATAATCTAAGAGAGCCAAAAGCAGAAATTATAGCAAGAATAGCTAAGGTTCTTGGGTGTTCCACTGACTACCTTTTAGGGCAAACTGACATAAAAGAACAAATCGTATCTTCAAAAAGTGATATATATGATTATACTAAATTATACGAATATGGCATTGATTACAAAACCTATAAAGGATTTGAGGATAAAATTTTAAATAAGCTGATAAAGGAAAATATTATACAAGAAAAAGAACCTATTTCTGAAGAAGCTCTAGATAAGATAATCAAATATGGTATTGATGCAGCAGTTGAGATATTAAAGTTAAAGAAAGAACGTAAAAAATAGATAAAGTTATAATTGAATTGCAGATAAAACAAGTGTTGAAGTAAGTAATATTGATATAACTTTCCTCGTGTTATAACCTCCATTTCTTTTTTTAAAATATACAATAAAAGTAATATTATTACTAATATTACTTTTTATTATCGTAACATAAAAAATGGAAATCATTAATACCATATTAGTGAGCAAAAAAGTTAAGTTCCTGACACCTATTTTTTATTATCTCTTTTCAGAATAATACTTTTGCTTTGAACTTCTAGGTTTGTCAGGTATAGTTAATTTTAATAGCCTACCTTTAATTAAAGGATTTAATACCTTTCGGCTAAAATAGCTCCTACTTTTAATTCCTACAAACTGTTGTATTTCTCCTCTGCTTCTAGGAGTCTTACAAAACTCTAATATTTCTTTAGTATTATTTTCCTGTCTCTTAACATGTTCACTAACATGTTCACTAACATGTTCACTAACATGTTCACTAACATGTTCACTGGTTTGAGGAAATAAAGGAATAATTGTTTTAAACACATCGCCTTCCACAAAAGTAGGATCCACACCAGAATAAATCTTATTATATTTATAAATATTTCTAACTCCTGATCCTAATTCATCTACCCATCCGATTTCTTTAAAGAACTTTGCTATAGTAGGATTCTTTGGAAACGGTGAAAAGTTCTCTGGATCAATGACTCCATTACCATGAGGTTTGTTACTATTTTCTGTAAAAACCTTATCTTTCTCAATGACTAGTTTTGCAGGGAATGGATTAGCGAATTCTCTATGAATCAGTATGTTTGATATAACTTCTCTAAAAATTTTATCTCTTACATTTATTCGCTGCTCCTTTTCTAAATAGAATTTATCATTAAGATGTTTTGCAACAAATTGCATTAGTCGTTCATAGCTATCTACTAGATTAGTTCGAATGTCATCTCGGTCATCATAACGATCTATATCTTCTCTACGAAGTATTGCATCCGTTCTATAGTGAGGCAATGCTGCATGAATTAATTGGTCATTACCAAAAATAAGAATTCCTGCTAACGTAATACCTTTTTCTCCGCTTTGTAGATCCTTAAGATATAGTCCTGCACTTTTAAGAAGCTCAAAATCATCCATTAATTCCCAAGGATGATTTGCTTTTTGGTTACTCGCTAGTTTCCTTATTTTTGTAAAAAGGCCGCTTTTCAACTCTGAGAGCTCTGCAAAAGGAAAGATTCTATTCTCAGTGTACGTTCCTTGCTTCCTCATGTATAATCCAGAAACTAGGTTTGTATTATCGGTAATATCGATATCTCCATCTTCATTTCTATCATAGATTTTCCCATTACACCTATGAACTTGAGAACTCTCTGGAACAAAAATATAAAGTATAGTTTTTCCATCAATATTCACTTCTTCAATAGATAAATAAAATGTTGGACTGATTTTCTGAGGATTGTTCATAGAAGTCACAAAATCCTTCCTAACCTTTTCAACTGATTCTAAATCAATACCTACAATATCACCACTATTCTCAACACCAAGAAATAGATGTCCTCCATTACGATTTAGAAAAGCACATACTGATTCAAAAACATCTTTATTTAATTTAGTTTTGCTTTGCTTAAATTCAACAGTTATACTTTCGCCACCAGCAAGAATTTTCTTTAATCTTTCTATCTTCATAACATTAACACCCTGTCTTTTTTAGTTCTAATAAATATATGTACAGTTTTACAAATTCTGTTTTAAATTATTTTAATTATACCATCAATCTTAACTTACAGACAACAATATTTTTCCAAAAATTACTTATTTTAAAGCTTTCTCAATTCGTTCTAAAGATTTTTAATAAAGTAGAATTTTTATTTTGTTAATTCATTTCAGTGTGAATGAAAAAAAAGACCCCACTACTTAGGATTAAATCCTTGTAGCTAGTGACTTTCTAATTGAAAATCATTATCTGAATATGTTAATAAGTTAAGTGCCTAACACCTAAGTTACAGTGATATTTTTCAAAACCTCATTACAATTTCTCAAGTCAGAGACAGGTTTAATATTTGACATGATATCAACTCCTTTTCTTGATATCATTATATCTTAAAAACAACGTAATTTTTTACGATAAAAAAAGTGCAGTGATATGGTTGCTCTATCATTGCACTTTTTTACTTCAATAAGTTTTTTAATTATTTCTGTCTTACCCGCTGCAATAGAAAACACCTTCCGGCTTCATTTTTACAAAAATTTGCATTTTCTTCAATCTCAAAATCTGTATGTTTCTCTATAATTGTGATATATTGATAAAAAAGGTAATCAGATTCGTAAAATGCGATTGTCACTTAAGCGCTTAAATTATTTAATCACTCTGAGTCAACAGGGTGGTTATTTCTTTTGGTTCTTATTCCTATCTAAATAGGATATAAGTGATTAGATCAGCATGTAAGAAGGCTATACTACTTTAAACTTAAGCTATATAATAATTCGCCATCAATAGTCTTGCCTGTATCTTTAAAATTAAAGCTTTCATAGAGTCTTTTACCAATCTGATTTTCTGATTCAAAGGATAAAAAAATCTCATTGCATTCTTTAAAGTTTTTCATTTCTTCAATCACTTTTCCCAGTGCTGCTTTACCATATCCTTTTCCTTGAAATTTATGGTCTATCATAATTCTACATATCTCATAAAAGTTATTTTCATGACAAAACCCATACATTGTAAATCCAACCATAGTATCTTCATCATATATTGCTTTAGTAATCCAACCTTTTTGGATTTTGGATTGAGCAATAGATAAAGCATTTGAAGCAACAAATTCTTCACAAATAAAATGTTTACCATCTTTATCAGTAGTTAATAAAATACATTCTTCCCAATTTTCATTATCAATATCTTTTAAATATATACTCATTTCGCCCCCCGCATTTATAGCACAATACTAATGTTTTTTACATTGTAGGAATGTGCTAAATTATAGATTATTAACATGATAATTATAGCATTAATTTCTATATAATGTAAACTTTTGAACAAACAGTGTATCTTTTTAAAAAGCCCTTCTAAGAACTTAATCTTCAAAGGGCTTTTTCGTACTTATTAGAATATGAGTTAAGTGCCTAGCATCAATTATTTCATTCTCCACTTTTCACTCGCCATTTATTTTTCTATATAAATCCTCTAGTTCTTTAACATAGAATTTCTTTATTCTATCTGCAATTTCTTGTGCCATTTCTTCTTTATAAACATGTGAAGTCATATTTCTGTCTTTTATCATAAGTAACCAAATCTCTTCATTTAAAATAAGTTTTTGAACAAATGCCTCTTTAATAACTACTTTAGGAGAGTTTCTATCTGTAATACCTAAGTCTTCCAAATACTCTTTTGTTGTTTTCCATGCTAGCTCATAAGTGAATTCAAACCGTTGAATTACTCCATCGCGTACAACATCACTAACATTATTTTTTTCTAATTCTGATACACCTTCTTTGAGCCTCTGCAATGCATTATAGAAATTACTTACTTTTGCTTCCAGTTTGCTCATAAATTGTTACACCGTCCCTCATAATATTTTTTACTAAAGTATCTGTTACATTTTTATTTACATATACAATATCGATTTTTTTTAATGTTTCTATTTCATCAACATCATAACTAAATCTTGCTTTATCTAATTCAGATAGCTCATGCCCAAAAACTGCAATATCATAGTCACTAGTAGAACTATTATCTCCTCTTGCGCGAGAACCAAATAATAAAACTTTATTAATTTTGTATTTACTTGCAATTTCTTTTATTTGCTCTATAACATTATCCACAGATTTATACCTCATTTAATTAGTTATTTTTGATACAAAAATTTATCAACTTTTAATCTATTATACCATATACATTAAAAGTTAATAAAAATATGTTAAGCGCCTGGCATCAATCATTCTCTATCCGAAGATATCTATTGCTCTTAAGGCTCCATTACTTAAAAGCATCATTATGATTCCTGCTATTAAGTTACCTATGAAAATAGCTGGGAAAACTAGTTTAAATCTCATATCTAGTAGTGAAGCTGCTAATACTCCAGACCATACCCCTGTTCCTGGAAGCGGTATACCAACAAATAATATGAGTCCCCAGAAACCATACTTCTGTATTCTTCCACTTCTGTTTAATGTTTTATTTGTCAATCTATTTATCATTTTCTTAAAGGTCTTAGTTTTTTTCAAGTAATTAAATATAGGTCTTACAGTAAATAGCAATATTGGCACTGGTATCATGCTCCCTAAAAAGCTGATAAGAAATGCATGCCATGGAGATAATCCTAATGATACTCCAAAGGGTATTGCACCTCTCAGCTCTATAATAGGCAAGGCTGCTGTTAATAGTACCATTATTTCCTTACTTAGTATATCAAATATATTTTGCATTGCCTGTCCCCTTTTAAATGAAATATATAGCTGCCTAGTTAGGCTGCTTGCTGGCTGATATTTCAGTATATGCCATCTCTTTTGCTTTCATTTTATTATTTTGCTTATGTGAGTTATTGTCTGTTATATAAGTTGGTACCATTTGCTTTATGTAATCTTTTACATCATTATCTTTACATGTTAGAATCATATCACTAAGTGTCTGAATCGATTTTAACAACAGTTTATAATCAGTAAAGGTTGGTTTGCCAATGAATATTTTCTTATGTCCAGTGGACTCTATTCCTTCTTCATCAAGGAGTAGTTCTTCATATAGCTTTTCTCCTGGTCTAAGTCCAACAACTTTAATCGGTATATCTGTGTCTGGCTCAAAGCCTGAAAGTCTAATCAAATCTCTGGCTAAATCTATTATCTTAACAGGTTCGCCCATGTCTAATACAAATATCTCTCCACCCTTTGCCATAGCACCTGCTTGGATAACAAGCTGTGCTGCTTCAGGTATAGTCATAAAGTATCTGATAATATCAGGATGAGTAAGTGTAACAGGCCCACCTTCTATTATTTGCTTCTTAAATAGTGGTATAACACTACCATTACTGCCTAGTACATTTCCAAACCTAACAGCTACGAATTCAGTCTTACTCTGTCTGTCGATGGATTGTATTATCATCTCACATATTCTTTTTGATGCACCCATAATATTAGTAGGATTAACAGCTTTATCAGTAGATATCATGACAAATCTTTTTACACCGTATTTATCCGCCGCCTGTGCTGTGTTTAAGGTTCCAAATACATTGTTTTTAATTGCTTCTTTAGGGTTATCCTCCATCAGTGGAACATGCTTATGTGCAGCTGCATGGAATACCACATCTGGTCTGATATCTTTCATTACTTCGTGTATTCTATCCTTGTCTCTCACAGAAGCAATAATAACCTTTAGATTTAAGTCTTTATACTTTCTTCTTAGCTCGTTTTGTAAGTCATATACATTGTTTTCATATATGTCTAATATACATAGCTCTGATGGGTTAAACTTCGCAATCTGTCTACATAGCTCTGAGCCTATAGAGCCGCCTCCACCTGTAACTAAAATTCTTTTGTTTCTTATGTACTCACTAATTTCTTCAGTATTTAGATTGACTTCATCTCTGCCTAACAAGTCTTCTATCTGAACATCTCTTATTTCTTTTATACTAACCTTACCATCTATAAGCTCAAACATACCTGGTAAAATCTTTAGCTTACACTTAGTCCTTTTACATTCCTCTACTATTTTTCTTATATCACTTTTACTTGCTGATGGAATAGCTATGATTATCTCATCTATTTTCATCTTATGGGCAACACTTGCTATGTCAAGCCTTTGTCCTAATACTGGTACACCATTTATTCTTTGTCCTTCTTTTTTATAATCATCATCAATAATAGCGACTGGTCTACTGTTTAGCTGAGTATGATTTTTAAGCTCTTTTATAACCATAGCTCCTGCATCACCAGCTCCAATTATCATTACTCTCTTTTCATCAGTAGTTCTTTTTATCTCGTTACTTTTCATTCTTGTAAGAGCTCTATAACTAAATCGTACTCCACCTATTAATATAACATCTAACATACCAACTATTATGTAAATACTTCTAGGCAAGTGAGTCTGCTTTATAAACAGAAAGCTTAAAACACCAGCATTAGCAACAAATGATGCAACAACAATTTGAATAAGCTCTTCTACACTTGCATATTTCCATAAGCTTTTGTAAAGTTTGAAGTATGCAAATATGGCAATTTTTATAACCGTCAATATTAAGATGTTGTCCAAGTACTTCTGGAAATGCTCAATTGGAATATTTCCTTCAAACCTTAAGTAAAATGCTAGATAAAAGGCTAGATTGATTAAAATGACATCTAAAATAACTAGATATATACTTCTTATTTTTTTTTGCATGCTGTAGCTCCCCTCTTTTAAAAATAGAGCGTTTTTATAACTACAAAACTACTTATATTATATCACTTATATGCCTATACAGCAAAAGATACCTTTTGGTTTATTCTAAGAAAGGTATCTTTGCTATCAATTGATTAATACTTATATCTTCATGATAATTTCTCTCAAAACTAATCTCTACTGAACAAATCTCTTGTATAGACCTTGTCTGCTACATCCTTAATTTCATCAGATAATCTGTTTGCAACGATAACATCTGATATTTTTTTAAATTCATCAAAATCTTTAATTACTCTTGAATTATAAAAATCATCTGCTTCAAGGGCAGGTTCATATACAACTACTTCAATACCTTTTGCTTTGATACGCTTCATGACTCCTTGAATAGCAGACTGTCTAAAGTTATCAGAATCCATCTTCATTGTTAATCTGTAGATACCAACAATTTTAGGTTGTCTTTTAATGATCATGTCAGCAATATGGTCTTTTCTTGTTCTATTTGCATCAACGATAGCTGACATAATATTTTGCGGCACATCTGAGTAGTTTGCTAAGAGCTGCTTTGTATCCTTCGGCAAGCAATATCCACCATAACCAAAGGAAGGGTTATTATAGTAATTACCGATTCTTGGGTCTAGTCCAACACCTTTAATAATTTGTTTTGTATTAAGTCCCCTGACCTCAGCATAAGAATCTAATTCGTTAAAATATGCCACTCTCATTGCAAGATAAGTATTTGCAAAAAGCTTGATGGCCTCAGCTTCCGTAGAACCAGTAAACAGCATTGGAATATCTTCTTTAATAGCGCCTTCAGCTAAAAGATTAGCAAACACTCTAGCTCTTTCAGACTCTTCTCCTACTACAATTCTTGAAGGGTAAAGATTATCATATAGTGCTTTACCTTCTCTTAAAAATTCCGGAGAAAAAATGATATTCTCTGTATCGAACATTTCTTTTACTTTTTCAGTATAGCCAACAGGAACCGTAGATTTTATAATCATAACAGCATTTGGATTAATGGCTAGTACATTTGCAATGACTGCTTCAACCGTTCTTGTATTAAAGTAATTCTTCTCCGGATCATAGTTAGTAGGTGTTGAGATGATAACATATTCCGCATTTTTGTATGCTTTGAAATTATCTGTTGTTGCCGTAAGATTCAGGTCCTTTGTTGCAAGAAAATCTTCAATCTCTGGATCGATGATTGGAGATTTCTTGTTATTGATCATATCAACTTTGTCATGAATAATATCTAATGCTATAACTTCATTGTGTTGTGCTAAAAGTATGGCATTGGAAAGGCCTACATAGCCTGTTCCAGCAATAGTTATTTTCATGGTTTGATTACCCCCTTGTAATTGAGTGATATATTAAGAATCATATAGATTCTATTTTTCCATGTTTATGTTTAAAATCTACTCTCCACCTTGTAATATTCTTTATACCAATCCACAAACTTCTGAAGACCATCTTCAATACTTGTACTTGGTTTGAAGTTTATATCTTTTTCTAAATCACTTACATCGGCATATGTTCTTAATACATCACCGAGCTGCATATCCATGTAAATTTTCTCTGTTTCTTTTCCAAGAGCAGATTCCAAAACATTAATGAACCTCATGAGCTGAACTGGATTATTATTTCCGATATTGTAGATCTTATAAGGTGCAAAGCTTGTGCTTAAATCATCCTTTCTTTCATCCCACTCTTTATTGGCTACTGGTGCTTTATCAATAAGCTTAACAATTCCCTCAACAATATCATCGATGTAAGTGAAGTCTCTTTCCATTTTGCCGTGATTGAATACTTTAATAGGTTTTCCTGATAGGATGTCTTTCGTAAAAGAAAAGTACGCCATGTCAGGTCTTCCCCATGGACCATAAACAGTAAAGAACCTTAACCCAGTTGTTGGAATCCCATAAAGATGGCTATATGTATGAGCCATCAACTCGTTAGATTTTTTTGTTGTTGCATAAAGTGAAACAGGATGATCTACATTATGATTTGTTGAAAATGGTACTACTTTATTTCCGCCATAAACAGAACTCGATGAAGCATACAAAAGATGCTCAACTGGATAGTTTCTGCAAGCTTCAAGAATATTCATAAACCCAATTAGATTTGAATCCACATAAACATAAGGGTTCTCTATGGAATAGCGAACTCCTGCTTGAGCAGCAAGGTTTATAACATGTATCGGCTTATATGTTTCAAAGATATTATCTACTGCTTGCTTATCCTTAATATCCATTTTCTGGAATGTAAAGTTGCTATATTGGCCCAAGACTTCAAGTCTAGAATTTTTTAATTTTGAATCGTAGTAATCATTCATGTTGTCGATACCTATGATGTTATATTCATTTTTGAGTAAATTTTGTGCAAGGTGAAAGCCGATGAAACCGGCTACACCTGTTATTAGTATTTTCATTCCTTTTACCTCTTTTCTATATAAACCGTATAGACCGTCTTAACTTTCCATCTATAACACTAAATTAAATAACTTCATTACCACAATATTTCCATCAGTATATTTTATAAATCCTTTGTAAATCCTAAAAGATTTTTATTTTTTAAAGATTATCCTACTTTCTGATTAATTTAGTTTTTACCTTGTTTTTTCACTTGGTCGAAATAATGAGGATATAGTTCCTTATGATTATCAATCCACTCTTTCATGTCAATAATCATTTCTTCATAACTTGGTACCTTAAAAGAAAAATCTGTTCTGTTATTTATTAATGATTTATCTAAAGAAACCTTATTACTTTGTAGAATTTCTAATTGATTATTTTTCAAGTATTTATTGAATAACTCTAAAAGCTCATATTTACTTATAGTCTTATTATTTACAAGATTGTAAAGTCCTGTAATATCTTCTTTCAATGCTTGCTCCATAGCTTTTGCAAGTGTCAGTGTTGTCACACCTGTCCAGATTGTTTTTGTAAAACCATTAATCTGACCATCTTGCTTCATAAACCAATTAAACAGGCCAATCCCTCTTTCGTTCATGTCAGGGCCAATAATGGAATTTCTAAAAGTAAGGTCTTTGGAATTTTCTATTTCACCCAAAGCCTTTGATCTATCATAAAAGGTTTCGCCATCTCTAAATGAAGTTTCAGTATATCCACCTGTTTTCCCAGAAAATACACAATCTGTACTCATATGAATAATTCTAGTCTTCATATCTTTAGTTACATCACTTAAAAAGTGTGGTAAATAACTATTTAATAATACAGCCATTGACTTATTGTCTTCAGCATCCTGATTAAGAATGCCTATAGCATTTATGATAGCGTCGTAATTACCCTCTTTTATTATCTTTTTTAATTTTTCAAAATCAGCAATATCACCATTGATACTATTACAGTAATCTACTTTACTTCGGCTAAAGGCTGTTACATCATGGCCTGCTTCCTTAAAATATATTGAAATAGTATGGCCTGCCATTCCTGTACCCCCTAGGGATAAGACTTTCATTATCTAACCTCCCAGCTTTTTAGTTCTTCCTGAATATAATCAAGCTTTAGTAACTTTTCTTTGATCTGTTCAACACTGAATATCTCTGTATTATTTGAATTATACTCATCAGTTAAAGATATCTTTTTAGACCCCTGCTCAAGATATTTTTCATAATTTAAATCCCTATTATCTGCTGGTACTCTATAAAAATTACCTTTGTCAATCGATTTAGCAGCTTCTTCCTTCGTCAATAAAACCTCATACATCTTTTCACCATGGCGTGTTCCAATTACTTGGATTTCATTATTAACCTTAAATAACTCTTTTAACGCTTGTGCTAAATCTCCAATATAACATGAAGGCGATTTTTGAACCATAATATCACCAGTTTCTGCATTTCCAAATGCATATAAAACAAGCTCAACCGCATCATCTAAACTCATAATAAATCTAGTCATATTGGGATCTGTAACTGTTATGGGTTCACCATTTTTTATCTGTTGAATAAATAACGGAATAACAGAACCTCTTGAAGCCATAACATTACCATACCTTGTTCCACATATTAATGTTCTATCAGCTCGAACCGTTCTTGATTTAGCAATAAATGTTTTTTCCATTAGAGCTTTGGATATACCCATTGCGTTTACTGGATAAGCGGCTTTGTCCGTAGAAAGACAAATAACTTTTTTTACACCTACCTCAATTGCTGCTGTTAAAACATTATCTGTACCCAACACATTAGTTTTTACAGCTTCGATTGGAAAGAACTCACATGAAGGAACTTGCTTTAATGCTGCTGCATGAAATATATAATCTACTCCATGTATTGCATTTCTAATACTTGCTATATCTCTAACATTACCTATATAATACTTTATTTTATCGTTTTGGTAATGTCTTCGCATATCATCTTGTTTTTTTTCATCTCTTGAAAAAATTCTAATCTCTTTGATATCGGTATCTAGAAATCGTTCTAAAACTACATTCCCAAATGAGCCCGTACCACCTGTTATCAGTAATGTCTTATCTTTAAACATAGTATAACCCTCCAATTATTTATTATCTACAATGCCATCAATAATCGATGTCGTATATTCCGGTGTATTCATTACAAAACGGTCTTTAATATCACTAAATTTTACTTTTCGACCTTTTATATCATCTATAAACGCAAAAATTTTTTCAGCATTATTTCTTAATAATTCATCATCCTCTTTTATACATATAGCTAATGGGTACATATTATAATATTGAAGACAAACGTCATTCTCTTGTTTGTAAAAATGAATTATCGGTTTTCCAGTTGACATGTATTCAAATATTTTTGAAGGAATCATGCTAGAATCAGAAGTACCTACACTTATTAAAATATCCGACTCCATAATAGCAGAAATAGATATTTCGCTTTCAACAAATCCATGTCTGACAATTGCACCTTCTGTAATCCTTTCGTATTCCATAAGCTTCTCTTCGCAATCTCCGCGACTAAAAAAATGAAATTTCATTTTTTTTCTTTTTTCTTGAATAATATTAAAAATTTTTATTGCATACCATGGGTTATAATTTCTCATTCGCAAAGTACCTGTATATATCCAATTAAAACTTCCATAATCAAGTATTTTAGTTTGTTTATGAAACCCTTGATTCAACGTTCTAAATAAAGGAATATCCACTATTTTCATTTCTTCTCTATACTTATCATACCTTGATTTTTTATGATGCTCTTCATGACATCTCATATTAAAAATCACATCACTCATACTATAGAATATTCGTTCCCATTGCCAACCTTTTTTTTCTGTCCATGACTTAGGCAAAAACTCTCTTTTCGAACCGTTAGTAAGTGAATCCAAAACATATAACCCTAGTTTTATATCTTTATACCTCTTTTTCATCATAGTCCCTGCAACGAGAGCTTCTAATGGATTATATACTGACAGAATCATATCGAAGTTTTGTTCTTTGTGTATTTCTTTTGACCTAATATAGTATCTATAAATAAATAATGGTGATGTCATAGGATATAAAGGTAAATATAATATTTTTTTAAATTTGTTTAATAGCATGGCCGTTCTATAAATTAATTTACCATGCCAAGTGTCGATTTGATCTTCAGCATAAAAGCGCATCTTAAAAAACAATCGCATTTTTACTCTGTGGATAAAAACACCTTCAAACTCTTCCTCTTTTTTATCACCTTTTTTATTGAAACATATTATGTGGACTTCATATCCTATTTTTTTTAACGCAAGAGCTATCTGATGCACACAAATACCATTTGCCATCGGTTTAGGATAGTACGAACCTGCCATTATCATGATTTTTTTCATACGCTCACCTTCATATACTTTTTCTAAACTCTTTAATAATCTCATCAGTTTCTTGAATCTTTGACGCAACAACTAGTATAACTGCTACTGATATAATTACAAACGAAGTAACTGTATAACCCCAAATTAAATTAGCTAGAATATATATAAATGAAAGGAATATATCTGGTGTTATCCATTTATTATTGATATTTTCTTTTTTCCTATAATAGTATCTTGCAATAGTGTTCCAAAATAAAAAACCTAAATATGTTGCAAAAGCAACTGATTCTTTGTCCTTATTTAGGTTAAAAAACACAATTGTTACTAATGTACTAAATGCTAAAGCAATGAGAACATTTTTGAGTAACTGTTTTTCGTATCTTAAGACTTTATAAAGCGTATTATATACCAATGTCATACGGCTCTGACATATAACTATAGGGAATAGGAAAACCATCGGATTCATTGCAGGATGATATTGCGGAAAAATAATCTCTAATAGATAGCGTGCAGGATAATATATAATTAATATAATTCCTGATAAATTAATTATTAGTTGGTCAAATCGACCTAATAAATATTTAGCCCTTATTTCTTTCACTCTACGAAAAACAGGAAAAAAAACAGTAGAAAAAGCATATATCAGTTGTGTAAATAGTGCTGATATTGAAAACATCAATGAATAATATCCTAATTCCACTATTCCCAACTGTTTCTCAACAACAAATCGTCCGAATCCAGTCATTAACATACCACCAACTCCTGAAAGAGTTAATGTAAATCCTACTTTAATATTATCAATAACTGAAAGCCCAATATTTTTGTCAATATGAGGCTTTGTAAGTACTATATCTTTTGAAAAAAATGTGAAATATATCAAAGTAATTAATTTGCCTACTACAGAAGCAATTATTATATAAAAAGCATTTACATTTCTAACAAAAATACATATTATAGCAATGATTAAAATAGAAATTTTTTCTATCACATGACCTTTTGCATATATAGAGAACCTTGCTGTAGCTTGATTCAGTAAAACAAAAAAGCTTCTTTGATTAGACAATACAACTCCAATACCAATAAATATGAAAACTAGATATCTTTTATCGTGCGGTAAAAATGCAGTTAGTAGTAAATACCAAATTGCAAATAAAGTTATAAGATAAGTTGCTAGAATCCAATGATAGCATGAAAATATACTTTTATCTAAATCTTCATATTTTTCTCCACCATATTTTAAATAAAATCCATCACAGAAACCCAATATCAAAAATCCAGCATATCCTGTGTACAATAAATATAGTGACCAATATCCATATTCTTCAGGCACAAGTATAGATGGTAGAATAAACGTCTGGACTATTCCTATTAATATAATAATTATATTTGCTGACAATACATTAATTATCGATTTTATTTCCGCCTTCAAGCAAACACCCCATACTAGTTTTGTTTAAATCTAATCTTTCGAAGTAGTCCTTTTACTAATAGCATATTATCCTCTCCAATAATATTTGCTATATGAACCCTCAATTTAAAATTACAATATTTATTCTTAACAGTAGTTACAGAGTCAAAACTATTAAAAATTTCTTCTCTATAACTCGGCATAACGCTGGATTTATATATATTAGAATTAGTAGATGTTGCTTCTTTTAACGGTCGTTCCATCCAATTCAAATATTGCTTGAAATCTTCAAATTTTTCTTCTGCTTTTTTGTTGTTTAATAAAATAACTGAAACGCCATTACGGTAATCTTTTTTAGATATCTCTTTTCGATTAATTCCGATAAAGTCTCCTACAGTAAAATCTGCAACTCTAGGTAAATCAGCGTATTTGCATTGGTAACAACTATCACGATAGATAGCTCTTTGTAGGTAGCAGCTCATATATGGATCTCTTAATGCAGAAACATATTTAGGTGAACTATTTGAAAATGATAACTTAGTTACATAATTTCTTCCGTTCTTTTCTTTACTTCTAAATGAAATCTCTTTTATACTGTCTCCAAATTTTTCATTCATTTCTTGAATATAATTATCAAATATTTTTTTTGACCCTACGCCATGACAAACCAAATCCACAGTAATTAGGTTTGTATACACATCATTCTTTAAATATGCATACAATCCTGCTATCTGACAAGGACAACCTGAAAATAGCACGTCAACACCCATATCCAATAATTTTTTTGTTTCTATATACATATCTTTGATCTCGCTTTGAAGATACTTTGATCCATGTATAGGTTTTAAATCTTCATAATCATAAGCAATAGTATGATAAGGTGTTAAATCTTCGCCCATTGAACAGCCTATAACAACTCCATTATTCTTAAAAGTATATTCAGCCATAGCAGAAAATGCACCGCCTGAACTACTCTTTTTTAAAGTTTCCTTATTCTTATGCCAGCAACCTATGGTAATAGGGGATTTATAGTTTTTATATGGTACCTTATTTAAAGAAGGACATATTTCTTTGCACTTATTGCATTTTATACAATTTTCATCATCAACAATAGGTACAAGAAAACCATCTTCATCATACTCCATTGAAATACAATTCACCGGACATATGCTGTAACAAGCAGCACATCCAGTACATATTTTTTTATCACAAATAATCATTCATAAATCACCCCTATCTATTAAAATATGCTCAATAGACTACTATTTCATTTTAATTCCTTTAAGTTCTATATTTTAATTCTTTAATATAATTAACATTAGCCATTCCTACGCCACAAAACAGCCAAAAGAAAAAGTCAAAATTAAGACCACCTAAGTTTTGTTCAAACATTCCATTTATCATTACTACAACAACCATTTTACTTAAAGTTTTAATTTCCTTGTTACTCTTACGGTATTTACTAAAGTTATAAAGGAGTGTAGAAATATAAGCTAAAAAAACTATAGCACTAAACAAACCAGCTTTTAATAACTGATCAAGAATTAGATTATGTGCTGACATATCTAAAATATAATTTCGATAATTAAGACCATGCCCAATAATTGGATTTTTAGCTATCTCTCTTAAAGATTTACTATATAAATCAACCCTATTGTTTGAACTAGCAACTATTCCTTCTGAACCGCCAAAAAAGAACCTTTGAAAACTAAGAGTAAAACGCTCAAAATAACCTGGAAACAATTCAAATGTTTTCCATAAAATAAATCCACTTAAAATAATTAATATGCCATATTTTATACTATCACGTAGGTTGCGACTTGATAGACATCTTCTACCATATTCAAAAATAAAAATCATAACTAATAACACCATAGCACCATTTGATCTCGTTAAAACAACACCCAAAATTCCTAATAATATAAAAATGAACTTCCTAATCTTTTTTTCTTCTAGATTTATTACTAATACTAAAAACATTAATAAAAAGCTACCTACATAATTAGAACCACCAGTAGGTGTCTGAATATAATTCTTCATCAAATAATATGGTATATTACTAGTTATTGCTCTAATTGTTAAAGATACCATCTGTAAACTGATAATTATTATTGCCATTTCTGATAGCAGCAGCATTTTTTTATTCATTATGTTTACAGACGAATTTAAAAAGAACATGTATGTTCCTAATGATATCAAAGCAGCAACATAATATTTCATACTATCTATACTGTCTGGAAATATTAGTAATGATAATGTATATAATAAAATTTGTATAGATAGTAAAATCGTAATTTTATCAATTCTAATTTTTCTATATGTCCATAGCATAAACAATGACACAATCTGTAGTATTAAAACTAGAACATACGCAAATCCAACATCCAGATTAAATACAAACACATTATTTGAACTTCCTCGACCATTGAATAATAATAATATAAAAATCAAAATGAAATTAGACTTAATTAATATCTTCATATTTCACCCAACTATCTATAATTTATAGTTATATATTTGAAAGAGAATCTTCAAGATACCTTAATGAATCTCGCCTCATCTTATTTAGCAATTTGTCAACTTCTTGAAAATTTATTTCTTTATTGAGTATTAATTGTAAACTATTATTATCAACCAATCTTTCTCTTATTTGCAACTCATCCAAAATGTTATATATTCTTGAATTTTGAGATTTTTTGTATGAATCTGGGAATCTTTTATAAGCTGCGAATCGCTTTTTAAAACTAATACTAAATGCAACTCCATGAAAAGAGTCGGTCACTACAAATTTAGCTCCTTTAATTAAGTTCAAAAAATCAAATGAATCAAGTGGTATTGAGTCGTTATAACAATTACTAAATATTGCTGGAGTTATGACCTCTAACTTCTCATTTTTTGCAACTTCAAGGACTTCTTGATAATATTGCTCATTTTTCGTTAATAAATAACAGAAAATATAATCTTTTTTGTAGCTTTCCTTGTTTTCTAACTGTTTTTCCCACTGATCTTTAGTTAATAATAGTGTGGGATCCAATACCACTTTGGCATCTCTTCCAGTAACTTTTTTCAAAAGCTCTGCGCCTTGTTTTTCGCGTATTGATAGATGCCTGATTTCTTTTACGTAAGCGGTAAACTCATCAACTATTCTTTCATCAATGTAATCTCTAGCTATGCTAGGAGCATATGCAATTCTTTTCTCTTCACTAATAAACTGTAAAAAATAAAATGGATCAATAATACCATCTTTGTGACTCCGCCAAATTTGATCACTCCCACAAATTGTAGCATCATATCTACCAGCATTTTTCTTTAATTTCTCCCACGAATCATAGTTCCCACTCACGTTCAAATTAGAATTTATCCACTTATCCATCTTTACCCAAGCTCGATGAACATTAGGTTTAGTTATTCTAAGATATATTTTTTTTCCAAAATCTTTAATATTTTTCTTAAGTTTTCTTTTGTCGGAAGAATAATTAATCAATTCTGCATCATATCCCATTTGTTCCAGCACCATCTGTGTTGAATATGCTTGTAAAGTACTCCCAAAATTATATCCTTTGTGATACCAAGTTACAATTCCAATTTTTTTTGCCATAGCTATTCCCCCGTATTATAAAATAGTGATTTTTCGATATAAAAACCAATCAATTCTTGAGAGCTCTTTTCAATGTCATATCCTGCATTTCTGAATACAATAGCTGGAATTTTTGTTCTTTCATAATTACAATAGTCCAATATCTTATTTTCCCACAAATGGACATCCATTTGAACTCTACTAACCACTTTTGTTATAAACGCCACCTCTGGTACATTATCGGATACAACACATGGTAATCCTGCCGTTTGAGCTTCAATAACAGAAATCCCTAAGCCTTCAAAAATTGATGGAAACGCAAATACATCCATCGCTTGTAAATATTCGTTAATATTTGGAACATTACCTAGTAATATCACATTATCTTCTATACCTAGACGCTCTATCTGAGTTATTATATTTTCTCTTAATTCACCATCACCCAAAAGCAATAACGTTGAATTATTCTTTCTTCTCTTCACTTCATTAAAAACTTCAACTAAAAATTTATGGTTCTTAGGATATGTGAAACTGCCAACATGGCCTATTACAAACTTGTCCTCAATTCCTAATATTTTTCGTATTTTATTTCGAGTAGCTTGATTAAATAAATATTTATTAATATCTATAGCATTTTTGAACAATCTATAATTTGACTTCTTTACTGATTTCTTCCCAAAAAGCCATCTACCAGCTTCATCAGAACACGCAAACAAATAATCTGCTTCATATCTAACTGGAAGTTGTAGAAGGTACTTAATAATCTGTTCTAATTTATTTCCTCTCGATGCAGTACTATGGCTGTGAGCAATAGTTGTAACTCCATAGTTTTTAGCAATCTTTAAATATATTGAAGCAGTACTTCTCATATGACCATGTATTATTTTGTATTCAGGATGTGCTTCAAATAATGTTCTCCACTGATGCATATATTTATAGTGATTTTTACCGTTATATCTTGATATTGTATGAATTTTACCGCCTAATTTTAATATTTCATCATCATAGTCACATTCATCTTCTGTATGCTTTACAAAATCAAACTGAACTTTCGATCGATCAATATTACGATATAGGTTCATAACCATGGTTTCTGCTCCACCACGATCAAGTCGCCCTAAAACATGGAGTATTCTAATTGCATTATTCATTCTTTACTCTCCTTGGTATATTTCGAAGTAATCTAATCATAAAATATGCGAATCTAAGTATTTTGTCATATATCCCTAGGTTTCTGTCCTTAAATTCTATATCTGAAAACGAACTGAATTTAGTTTGATTTTCCTTAATAAATTTCTCAAGCAAATAAAAATCTTGATCAGTCATTTCATTTGGATGATAACAGAATGTTGTAATTTTAAATGGAAGATTCCGTACTCTTCCTGATTGTTGAGGAATAAAATAAAAACCATCACTTTTATAGATGTCGTTAGCAATTGTATCACTAATAATTCTAATATCGCTTTTTAGTCTAAGAGCCTCTAATGTATTTATATCAAATGTATGAGATGGAGCAAAAAAAATCATTGTAGATATACCATGACTATCTAGAATCGAAATCCCCATATCGATCTTTTCTTTTTGAATCTCAAGAGATATGCCTGCAAACTCTGATCTATAATTAACTGGATTTAATCCTCCACAATTTGAATCATAAACATGGTTACAACCGTGTAATGCGATTGTCCATTCCTTTTCTTGCCAACATTTCACTTTGTCCCAGAAATCTTCATCTTTTTTATATTTATCTATCATATTCGGATCTTGATTGTTCGGTATAATACCAACAATAGGTTTGATACTATACTTGTCTAATAATACTTCTATTCTATTCCACTTACTTACATCCATGAATTCTGATGCGTCATCTAGTCTTAATAAGTACATGCTATCACCTACAATTAAATATTATTATTCCATACTTTTTCTTTGCTGTCTAAGAATAACTCTCTCCGGATTTTCACTCCCAAAATATTGTAAACTTCCGTAATTCCTACTAAAATACCATTTAATTTCATTACTGTTCTTATATAAGCCCCATTAGTCGCACCAGTAATCAATAACAGTCTTTTATAATTACTAGTATCTAAATAATAACTAATTACATAACTTAATAATTCTTGGTTAATTCCACATCCTCTATGATTTTCATTTACTATCACATAAGCACCATATATGGTATCCTTATCAAGCATAATCTCATGTTTCCTTGCAAGAGTTCTGCCACTCGTATTAGATAATTTAAAATTATTTTTAAAAACCCACATGCCTGCAATTGGCTTTAGCGCATCTCCATATACTAAAAAACAATCATAATTTTTATCTAGCCATTCATTAATTTGACTATGTGAAACAGAATCACGATTAACAGACTTATAAAACTGATAAATCATATCAACATTAGTAGTTAACTTAATACATTTAATCTGATTTTTCGAAGATCCTAAGAATATCTCTTTTATTGGTACAATTAAAATGACTCCAATATGACGTTTGAAGAGAAAAGACAGTATCAAGTATGGTTTTTTAACCGCCAACTTTATATAGTACCATATTTTAACCCGTACATTATACTTCATTCTTGTCATCTCCCTTCAAAAC
Source organism: Brassicibacter mesophilus (assembly GCF_050433385.1). Lineage (NCBI taxonomy): Bacteria > Bacillati > Bacillota > Tissierellia > Tissierellales > Thermohalobacteraceae > Brassicibacter > Brassicibacter mesophilus. The sequence continues at coordinate 49,935 of NZ_JBNPXI010000004.1, read as the reverse complement.
TTAGTTTCTAAGTTGATTAAAAAATTTATATTCTATATATTAATTTAAATAGAAAAGGTTTTACGTCTCTCCAATTCAAGATGAGATGAACATCAGTCTTTATAAACTCTAAAAACCATTTCGATAAACTAATCTTTCTATCTAATACGTTTCTAAAATCAGCGATTTCACTCATTACCTTTACTGTTTTTTTTACCTTTTTGTCGCATTTTTCAATAGATTCTCCGATGGCTTCTTTAATCCATAGTTCCGGTAAATTAATACCAGCTTTCGTAAAAGCGTAGCCATAGGCACCATTGCGGAAGTTCATTTCAATAAAATAAACATAACTATTATCATACATGAACTCTATATCAAAAATACCTTTGAACCCAATACTCTTCACTAAAGATATTATTTTATCTTCATTTAATAAAGTAGTATCACCTACTATTTTTGCATATGTAGTGCTTCCAGGTGCTATCGTTGAAACTCTAATTTTTTCAACAATACCTGAGACAAAGACATTATTAGAATTAAATGTTGATATTCCTTGAATTCCTATTTCACCACTTTTATTGACATACTGTTGTACTAGTAACTCTTTGTACTTTTTTTTATAGTTAACTAAAGTTCTATATAACTTCACTCTATCATTAATTACAACAATATCACTTTTCGTGCCATCAACACTTTTAGTGGGCTTTATAATACAAGGAAGTCCAATAATGCTCATGATATCTTCGATAATAATCTTATCATCTCGACTAAAATCTAACAACATACTATTTGGAATCTTAAATCCTAATTTTTTAACTAAATGATTCATCATATCTTTATCCATCAATTCAGATATCTTTAAACTAGTATTGCATATATGAGGAAATATAAATTTATTATTCAATTCTTTTAAGTTTTTATCTAAAAATCTTGCTGAATAATCATCTGAAGGAAAAATAATTGGTAAATGACTTTCTCCATTGAACTCCCCAAATAATAATTCTATAATTTCATCTTCGCCTGAAACGAACCAACTCTTCTTAACATATTTGCTTTTTGTCACATAATTTTTAGCTGAATTTACTGATATGAAATAAACCGGAATGCCGTTTTCTCCTAAACTTCTAATAATCCCTAAGCCATTATGGTGGGCCCCACCAAGCACTATTATTTTGTTTAAAATTCTTTTTTCCACACAATAGCTCCTTTCACCTTATGACCTAACCGAATTAATTCCTCTACTTACTTGAAGCTAGAAACCAAGCATAATAACTAATCATTATTTTTAATTACATCTAAATACCTATCACTAACTATCTGCCTGTCAAATTCTTTCTCAACCTTAGCTCTTCCTGCTAAGCCCATTTTAACTTTATCTTCAAAGTTCAATTTCAGAAATGACATAACCTTATCTGCTAAATCTTCTGCGCTTCTGGTTTCAAACAAGTATCCTGTCACTCCATCATCTATAACATCTTTTGAGCCATTAATTTTTGAAGCAATACATACTCTCCCCATAGCTGCTGATTCAAGTAGCACATTTGGAACACCTTCTCCACCGTGAGAAGGAAGAATTGTGCAGTGACATTTTTCTATCCATGATTTAATATCTTTCTGAAACCCAATGTAATCAATAATTCCTTTTGAATGATATTCCTCAATAATCGATTTGTATTTTTCTTCTTCAATGAACCCTGCAATGTAAAAGTTCGCATACTGATACTTTTCTTTCACGACTCTAGCAGTTTCCAAATACTGATCGATACCTTTTAATTCCATCACTCTTCCCATAAAAATAAAATTAGTATCAACACCATAAGGTAATTCACTGACTTGAAATTGCTCTAGATTAACGCCAGAGCCTGGGAGTATTGCATAGTTGTCCTTTACCATGCCATTTTTTACAAATAAATCTTTGTCTCCACTATTTTGAAAAAACACCTTGTAAGATCTTTTAACTGATAGCCTATATAAGAGTTTTGCTACCTCGCTTACAAAGTTTCTTTTTAGAAAAGTAGCGCCTGTACCAGTAATATTATTGACCTGCTTATTCTTTGTAATATTGGAAGCAATGGAACCATAGATATTCGGTTTAATTGTGTAAGAAAAGATGATATCTGGTGTGACTTCCTTCATTATCTTTATATAATTTAAAATCAATCCAAAATCTCTAATAGGATTAATTCCTCTACGATCTACAGGTGTATCAATTATTCTGCATCCCATATCACTGAAGAACTTGTTATCATCTGCTTTTGGCATTGAAATGTATACTTCATGACCTTCATCATTTAATCTTTTAATTAATTCTTTTCTAAAGTTATATAATGTAATAAAATGATTCGATAGAATCAAAATTCTTTTCTTCATTATATCGCACCTACTTATCTTCCAAAGTATTCTTTCACTTCTCTTGCTATACCAGTTTCAAAAGGTTCTGGTTGGTAGCCAAAATCTACTGCTGCAGCTTCATGTGAGAAGCTCCTATCCTCACTCATTCGCTGTACCTTTTCTATATAATCTACTTTGCCAATTGTTAATCCTTTCATTGCTCTTGCCAAGAATACTCCAAAACCAAGTGGGAAGCTGACAAATACAGTTTTCTTCCCGAGGTTACTGCTTATCATCTTAAATGCTTCAAGCATTGTGATGGGCTTTTCTCCTGATAGGATATATTCTGACTTAGCTCTTTCGGCAGGCATCATTAATACATCATAGTACGCTTTGCCTAGGTCTCTAGCATTAACCGGTTGGATTAAACTCTTACCATGATTAATTACTGGGAAAATTCTAAATCGATCAATCATCTTAATGAATTTACTCATGTTCCTATCGCAGACATCTCCATAAATCATGGTTGGCCTTAAAATAGTCATCTTTATCTCATTTTTTGAAATGATATCTTTTATTTTTTTTTCAATGATTAAATATTCTTCAGAAGCGATTCTAAACTTAGAGAAAATACCAGTTGTATGTACACTTACAATTCTCTTCACGCCATTGTTTATCGCAGCATTCAAGATTCTAATCGTATGTCTGATGTTGACGATATGTACTATTGAGTCTACACCTTTCATTATTCCATTTAAGAAGGCCTCATCGTGAATGTCCCCAACAACCTTTTCAATATTTAATCCACTGTTATCCAACATTGATGTATCAGATGTTTCTCTAACGATGCAGCGGATTGACCCTACGTATTTATTATTAATGAGTTCTTGCAAGAAATATTTTCCTGTATGGCCTGAAATACCTGTTACTAATAACATCTGTTCACCCCTACTGTTTTGTGGATTCTTCTCGTTTAGATTTACTTCCAGTACTTCCTTCAACGACACCGTCTGACTTCAGTACGCTCACAATTGTCCCAAAGAAGCATTTCACATCCATGAAAAATCCTATCTTCTCAGCATACTCTCCATCCAGTTTTGCCTTTACTTCAATGGACAGTTCATCCCTACCATTAATCTGTGCCAATCCAGTAAGGCCTACAGGTATGTCATTGGCACCGTATTTGTCTCTCTCTTCAATCAAATCATACTGATTCCAAAGAGCTGGCCTTGGCCCGATAATACTCATCTCACCCTTAAAGATATTGATGATCTGCGGAAGTTCGTCCAGACTTGTCTTTCTTAAAAACTTCCCGACCTTTGTAATCCATTGATTTGGATTTTCAAGAAGATGCGTAGGTGTATCCTTTGGCGTATCAATAAGCATAGTTCTAAACTTTAAAATATGAAAATAACTCTTATGTATCCCAACCCTCTTCTGTTTAAAGAAAACAGGACCCTTCGAGTCAAGCTTAATCGCCATAATTGCAATCAAGAAAACAGGAGATAAAATGATAAGACTTAGTAAAGATAGTATGATATCTAATAATCTTTTTATTTTCAAGTATCTCATTTCAAGTAATCCTCCCCGTTAGCTAGACTATCGCTACTCTAGCATACACAATCTTTTTATAATCATCTAGGGCAAAGTCCCATACATAACCTAAAAAATAAATACTCTAAGCTTATATATTTGATCGAATATATAAGCTCTAAAGTGCTTATATTTTGTCAAAATAAATTTCATTAATATTATAAACTTTTGTCCAAGTATCATCAAGGTTTATCGTTATTACCTTTTTTATACTATTCGACAAATTTCAATTTCTACTTTATTTTCTTAAATATGACAGTTTCCTCTATATCTATGTATCCTAAGTCTTTGCCATTGTGTTGAAGCCTCAAATACTGAGTGCCTGATTCGATATCTGAATCAGTCTTTATATTTAACTTATATATTTGCCAATCATCATTCAGTTTAACACATTTCAAAACACCTTGTACTTCATTTTCAGCCTTACCATCATACACATAGAAGTTAAATGTAGTATCCTTCACATTACCTCTTACTTTAAAATAAACATTATATTCAGTATCTGGTTCAAGCTTTAACCCAGAAGGATAAACTAGGCCATATGATTCACCATCATTAGTTATTCTTATATAACTATCTTCCTCTTCATTTATTAACTCATATTGGATATTTCCTTCCTTAGAATTCCATATTCTGAGTTTGTCAATCTTTTCATTGCTATCAATATCTAAATCAAAATAATAAGCAAAGTCTAAAGCATAACCTTTTTCAAGCTTATACTCTCTATTCTTCAAATTCTCATAATTAAACTGTATAAACCCTATTTTATAAACTAAATCCTCATTATATTTAAGTGGTTTTAATGCGATGTCATTAACAGCCTTTATCTCTTCTTTCACTTTATAAGCCTCTTCAATAATCTCTTCTGCCTTATTTAAATCTTTCTTTTGAGCAGCATAATAGTTAAATGCAGCTAGATATGCATCACATTTTTGGACATAATTCTGAGTCCTCATAGGTTGTAGCTCAATAGCTTTTTCAACTAATTCCAATGCGTCATCAATTTTACCTATACTCATATATACAGAACTAGCTATAGAGTTAAGCTGGGAACTGTACGGAGCTAATCTTATGGCTTTTTCTGTTAACTCTAGAGATTTCTTTACATACTCTTTATCTTGAGTAAGTTGAAATTTCACTTTATAAAATGTAGATAAATCCGTCTTATACTCTGCGTTATATTTATCAAACTTTGAAGCTTTTTCAAAATAATTGATAGCTTCATCAATTTTTTGCTTTTTACTAGCAGCTAGTGCTTTCTCTGCGTTTTTGTTTGCTAAAAGTAGTGATGACGAACCTATGATTAGAATTAGCATAATAAGTGATACTACAACATTACATATATTACTATTTTGCTTTATTTTTTTATTTTTTGAATTACTAGTATCAATATCTCTAACTATACTAAATCCACTATATAACACACCCATCAGCATCCATAAAATAAAAGTCAGAGCTGATAGTGATAAGTCAAAGTCCATAAAAGCATGTCCTAGAATTGCTGCTACTGCAACAACAACAGATACTAATACTGTTCTTTCATCTTCATTTTCAATATTTCTATATTTTTTGTAGGCTATATACACTAATCCTAGTACTAAACTAACAAATATACCTAATCCTATAATACCTACTTCTACCCACATCTGTAAAAAATAGTTATGAGCCAATTTAGTCCAGTATAGATACGATTGATACATCTGGTATAGTGTTACCCATCCTCCACCACCAGTTCCTAGTATAGGGTAATCTTTTATTACTTTAAATGAATCTCTATAAAATGCTATTCTTGCTTGAGCACTGTGATTTTCTAAGCTTATACTTTCAAATCTTTTAACAATGCTTTCTGGTATATACTTGTATTTTAACGGAATATCTTTAACTATTTCATTGGTATTCTTATTTATAATACTAGCTTCACTATAAGTAATAGAAGTATCTGTATAATAATTATCAAAGTTCACTCTTACAGCTTCTGTACTGTCGAGCGAAGTAAATGGTATGTTTAATTCATTCGTATGAGGATCTGTTATATCAACAAATTCTATCTTTTCTAGCTTACCTTCTGCATCTACACTATATATTCTTATTCTACCTACACTTAGTTTCTCATTATTGTTTTCACCGTTATATTTTACTATTAACTCATACTCTATATTCGGAAGTATTTTTTCAATATTTCTATATACACTTGTCCACTTATTTTCAGTACTAGTATTAGCTAAAGTTAATGAAATAGTAGAATTTATAGCATAAGCTACAAATACTCCACAAAGAATAAATATTATTGAAAAAGCTATCATCAATTTCTTAATAGAAACATTTCTTAATCTATTCTGTATCATAGATAAAGCATATGTTAATACTCCAGTAGCTATTGCTGAAAATATGACTATCATCCAAAGAATAGTGCTACCACCTTCAAGCTTTTGTGAAAACAAGAAGGCTAGTGGGATGCTAATTCCTCCATTTATTATTAAATTAATAATAGCTTCAAGTTTCCTTTTATTTGGTATAAAAATGATAAATAATAAAAGTATAAAAGGTAATATAAGCCACATACCTCTTGAATACGTAAGTATGAATGTAAATAACATTATTGACGAACAAGCACTGTATAGAGCTTTAATAAGTTTTCTCTCTTCTGAAACAACTAATCCTATAGATAGTACAAATAGTGCACCTAGGTATGAAGCCAATGTGTTAGGGTATTGGAATGTAGAGTTAATTCTTCCGCTTACGATTGCCCCGTTATAGCTCCACGTTCCTATGGCAGATCCTATACCAACTAGACATACTCCTACACCACTTAGTATAATAGTATTTAACAACCATCTTTTACGTCTCTCATCTGTTGCTAGATCTCTAGCTAATAGAAATATAACAAAATAGTTTGCATATTTTAAAAACTCACCTATTGCTAGTCTTGTATTTACTCCATAGAATATAGAGATAAAATACATGAAAACTACACCTATAGCAAGTATGTCTATAGGTGTCTTTATAAGCTTATAGCTCTTATCTTTATATTTATAAATCATCCATACTAATGCTAATGTAAATGAAAATATATGTGCTGGTAATAGCTCCGGATCAAAGTATAATCCTCTGAAAAATGGAGCTAAAAATAGTAATATACATAATCCAGTAAATATGATATTTTCAGTTGTTAGTATAGTACCCTGCTTTAATGTTGCTGTTTTTGAAGACATATGTGTAACCTCCGCACTTTTGTTTAGACTGCCTATTTTGCTTCTATTGCTGACTTTTGCCAATACGCTCTAAAGAATGCTATAAATACTCCTACCATAGCACCTAGTACTCCAGCTATAGCTAGGTTTAGCATCTTTCTAGGTCCTACTGGAACCTCTGGTATTGGGGCCTGTGAAACTAAATTAATAGTAGAATCTCCTATTTCTGTACTTTCTGCTATTCTTGTTTCCTCATATTTGTTTAAAAAAGCGTTATATGTTTCTGTTGCTAAGTCTACTTTCCTTTGTACTAATGCTAACTGATGCTCCTTCTCTACTAGGTCTGACTGTATGGTTTCAAGCTCCTTCTGTGTTAAGTCTATCTTAGACCTAATCATTTCTAGCTCCTTTGAAGCTTCCGATACACCAATCTTATATTCAGATACCTTTGATGTAAGCGTAAGATAAGTTTCATTTACTTCTTCATTTTTCATAGTAAGCTTTGCTGTTTCTGTTGCTGAAGAGTCATTTTTTTCTGACACTATTTGTCCTAATAATGGATCTTCTGCTACAGATTTATATGTAACTAATATTTGAGGAGTATTCTTAAGCTCTGCTTCTGCAGCTTCAAGACCTGCTTTAAGCTTGTTAAGCTCTACTTCTTTTTCCACTAACTGAGTTTTATATCCTGTCAATAACTGCAGCTTTGAGTTAAATTCCTCTCTAAGCTCATTAGCACCTCTAGGCTGTTCTAGTTGTTTTTTTAGTTCTAACGAAGCATCATCAAGCTTCTTTTTTTCAACCTCAAGCTGTCCTTTTAAAAACTGTGATGATTTCGATGCTTGTTGTCTTGATAGTTCTGTTATGAATGCAGTGAATTTCTTCGCTACAGTATTAGCTATATCTGATGCAAGCTTTGGATCACTATGTGTAACCTTCACTTCTATAAGGTTTGTGTCTTTTATGGTTTCAAGCTGAATTATGTTTCTTAAGCCATTTCTGGTTATTCCTTTTTCTCCTAGCTTAAGTTCATCTATTACTTGCTGTAAAATTTTAGGGTTCTTTATCTGCTCTTTATATGTTTGTATAGTCATAATCGGATATGCAGATATAGAGTCTAGCATTCCCTCTATACTTTCTCCGTTCTGCTGCATAGATGTAAGCTTATCTGTTGCAAAGGATGCCATAAGTATTGATTTTGCTTCATATGTTGGGTCCATTATAAAGAAACTAAACACTCCTGATACTAGTAAGCTAATCGCAGTTATTACAGCGATTAACTTCCAGCCATTTATTAAAGTCTCTATTAGTTCACGCAGAGATATCTCGTCATAATCATAATACTGTTGATTTACTGGCTGTTGCATATGTTTTCCTCACTTTCACCTATTAATCTATTTAAGCCGATACTAGCTCATTGCTTCTCCAAGTAGATACAGTTCTACATCTAACATTAAATTCCTTCTTTTTATTCTTTTCCAATTATTCCAAACATTAATGTTCCTTTGCAAGCTACTTCACCATCTACATATGCTACTGCATCAGCTTTGCCTATGCCTCTTCTCATAGCTATAAGCTCTACTTCCATTCTTAGAATATCCCCAGGACGCACTTGTTTCTTGAATCTAATACTATCTATACCTGTAAATACTGCTAGCTTGTCTTTGTTTTCTTCTAGTGTCATAACTGCAACTGCACCTACTTGTGCCATCGCTTCTACTATTAGTACTCCTGGCATCAAAGGATTGCCTGGAAAGTGTCCTTGGAAAAATGGTTCGTTTATTGTAACGTTTTTGATTCCTATTGCTTTTTTACCTTCTTCTAGTTCTATTATTTTATCTACGAGTAAAAATGGATATCTATGTGGGATTATTTTCTGTATCTCTATGTTAGTTAACATTATCATCGTCTCCTTTTATTGTATATTATTAAATTGTCGTTATCAAGTATAGTGTCAATGGTACTGTAAACATATTTAGCAGTGTTGTTATAAACACTCCTAATGATGCAAGCTTGTAATCTGAGTCGTAGTTCTTTGCGAATATTGTTGCGATAGCTGCTGATGGCATACTACTTAGTATTACTACTATTCCCGAAACTATTGGAGGTAAATTGAATCTTGAAAATATGAGAACTAATACTATTGGCAAAATGACAAGCCTTATAGCTGACACTATGAATAGCTTGTAGTTTTTAAACATATCTCCCAGCTTCACTTCAGTAAGCAATGCTCCTACTAATAGCATTGCTAGTGGAGTTGTCGTGTCTCCTATTAATTTTAGCGGACTCACTATAAGTGTTGGAAGCTTTATTGGCGATATAAATATTAGAAAACCTATGATAACTGAAAATATCCCTGGATTTATTAGCTTCTTTAGCGTTGAACTTATAGTGCTAGGTGCTTTATCTTTGCCCTCTAATTGATGTTTTATCATTATTTCTACTCCAAGAGTCCAGACTAATACGTTGAACAATATGTTGAATATAGCAGCATAAAATATCCCTTCGCTTCCGTACATAGCATTTACTATAGGAAATCCCATAAATGCAGTGTTCGAGAATATTATTAAAAACTTATATACTCCTTTTTGTGGTTCCTCTATGTGAAACAGCTTTGAAAACGCTGATGCCAGAATAATTGGAACTATAAATCCTAATGATCCAGCTGCAAGTATTAATAAGCTGTTAGAAAGCATTTCCATTGAAAATTCTTTATTCATGGATGCGATTATCATCAGAGGAAGTGTTACATTTACTGTAAAACCTGATAATCCTTTTACCAGTTCATCTGATATTACGTTTAGTTTTTTTATTATAAATCCTATTAGTATTAAAATAAATAGTATTGCTGTTTGTGTGAGTACTGGTGTGAGCGACATTAAATATCCTCCTTGATTACATTATAAAAGGAAGGTCTAAGACCTTCCCTAATATGATATCACATTTTTATTTTGTTTTCATTTGATTATATAACATTTTTGCTATACCTATTCCATTATTTTTTGACATAGAATTTGCAAGCTCTTGGTCATACATATCTTCGAATATTTCTCTAGCTGTGCTTTTCTCCATCAACCCATCTTCTGGGATAGTTGAACGCATTTCTTTTAAAAGCATATGAACGAATATTTCTTCGAAGTCTTGGCAAGCTTTCAACAGTTCTTTATCATTGTTTGTATCTTTGGCATGCTCTGCTGATCTTTTTATGCTATTTTCTCTCATTTGATCAGTATTTATTATTGTATTTGTTGTGTTACTTATAATAGGCATAAAACCACTCTTCCTATCTTCTTAGATTATTTGCCATCTGAAGCATTTCATCAGATGTTTGGATTGTTTTCGAGCTTATCTCATATGCTCTTTGAGCTGTTATCATCTTAACCATTTCATCTACTACCTGAACATTTGATGCTTCAAGATATCCTTGTATTATTTTGCTGTCCATATCCTCTGCATCTACTGCTCCTTCTTCTCCTGATGCAACTGTAGTAGCATATAGGTTTTGTCCATCGTTTATGAGTCCACCTGGATTTGGAAAATTAACAAATTTTAATCTGCCTAATTCAACTATTTCTCCGTCTTCGTCTTTAGCTAATATGTATCCCATTTGATCTATGCTTATATCATGCATTCCGGTTTCTATTATTATTTCATTATCATCTTCGCTTAGAACAAAATATCCTTCAGATGTCACTAGTGTTTGCTCATCTCCATCTTGACTAAGCTTAAAGCTTCCGTCCCTGGTATATCTCATTTGTCCGTTTGGCATTGATACTGCAAAAAAGCCTTCTCCGTCTATTGCAACGTCTAGATCATTCTGTGTTTCTATTAGACTGCCTTTACGGAAGTCTTTTGTAGTCGCTACAGGCATCACACCATGTCCTACTTCTAGATTTACAGGTCTTCCCTGATCATCGTTTAAATTTGATCTTTTGATTGTAGAGTATAAAAGATCTTTGAATTCTACCCTCTGTGTTTTATATGATGTTGTATTAACATTTGCCAGATTGTTCGATATTGTGTCAATGTTAAGCTGCTGTGATTTCATTCCCGTTGCTGCTGTCCATAGTGAGCGTATCACAAATACTCCTCCTTATCTCTAAGCTATATGTATGTGGACAAGCATAAAAATGTCTCTATATCATTTCTTATACTCTTCCTAATTCGTTTACTACTTTGCCTAGGAGCTCATCTTGAGATTTGATTACTCTTTGACTCGATTCGTAGCTTCTTAAGGCTGTTATCATGTTTACCATTTCTTTTATAGTATCTACGTTTGTACTTTCTAGATAGCCTCTTAGTACTTGTCCATCAAATTGGTTTTCTTCTGGCTCTACATTGTCAAGCATCTTGTAAAGATTATTTCCTTGCTTTCTTAGATACTCTTTATTTCCTATTTGTACTATATCAAGACTATCTACTACTTGTCCTTCTTTTATTATATCACCATTGCTGCTTATGGTGAAACTATTATCGTCTAGTACTATCGAACCATATTTTCCTAATACAAAGTATCCTTCCTTTGTAACTAGTTCTCCTCTGTTGTTGAGTGAAAATGAACCGTCTCTTGTGTACATCTCCCCATTGTCTGTTTGGACCTTGAAGAATCCATCTCCTCTTAGTGCAAAGTCTAAGCTATTTCCAGTCTCTAATGTTGTACCTTCAGTAAAATCTGTGGAAATCCTATCTAATCTAACTCCGCCGCTTGTTGTACCTATTACGCTAAATGGAGGGAATATCATCAGATTGTCTATTATCTGACCATTAGATATGACATTGCCTTGAGCATCTATTTCTATGTTCTTGTCTTCTACTCTTATAGGTCCATTTTTCCCTAGAACAAAGTTTTCTCCATCAGACTTTATATCATCATCTATTGTTCTGTAGAATGTCTTAAGATATCCGTTGTCATCTACTGTAAATTGAAGACTTCTGCTGTATCCATTGCCTGCAGGTGTCTTTACTTTAAAGTACCCTGAATCTGTAGATAAAGAAAAAATATCTTCATTTTGCTCTACATTTATGCCTTTAAACGGTCTGTGGTTGTCCATATCAATTCTATCGTTTATTTTACTCAACAATACTTCAGGAAACGCCTCTGATATAACTAGGTCTTTTTTATATCCTGTTGTATTAGTGTTAGCTAAGTTGTTTGATATGACGTCTATTGTTTGCTGGTTGGTACGTAATGCTGATGCTGCTATATACAAAGAATTATTCATTTATCTCACTCCTACTCATAGCTTCTTTTTCTTTGATCATCTGATAATACGTTATTTTCTAATACATCTACCCACTCAAGTGCCTTTCCTGTTCCTATAGCTACACATGATATTGGATCTTCAGCAATGTGCACAGGTATTCCTGTACGCTTACTTATAAGCTTATCTAGCCCCCATAATAGTGAACCTCCACCTGTCATTACCATGCCTGTGTTTCCTATATCTGCAGCTAGCTCTGGCGGAGTTTTCTCTAGCACTGCATGTACTGTATCGGCTATTGAAGTTACAGGCTCTTCTAATGCCTCTAGCATCTCATCGGATGTAACTTTTATTGTTTTAGGAAGTCCAGTTACTAGGTTTCTTCCTCTTATATCCATAGCTATGTCTTTGGCCCTAGGGAATGCAGTTCCTATGTTTATTTTTAGTTCCTCTGCACTTCTTTCTCCTATCATTACATTGTGCTTCTTTCTTATATATCTTACGATTGCTTCATCAAATGTATCTCCTGCTACTTTTAACGATTTGCTAACTACTATACCACCTAATGATATTACTGCTACGTCAGTAGTTCCTCCTCCGATATCTACTATCATGTGCCCATTAGGCTCTGTTATGTCCAGTCCCGCTCCTATAGCTGCTGCTATAGGCTCTTCTATTAAATAGGTCTTTCTTGCTCCTGCTTGATTACTAGCATCTAATACTGCCCTCTTTTCTACCTCTGTTACTCCGCTTGGCACGCAAACTATGATTCTAGGCTTGAATAACATTTTGCCTGCTGCCTTCTCTATGAAATATTTTAACATTCTTTCTGTCACTTCATAATCAGATATAACCCCATCTCGTAACGGTCTTATAGCAACTATATTTCCTGGAGTTCTTCCGAGCATCCTTCTAGCTTCTTCTCCTACTGCTAATAGCTTGTTTGTGTTTTTGTCTATTGCAACTACTGATGGCTCTTGTAGTACTATTCCCTTGCCCTTTATGTATACTAATATACTAGCAGTACCTAAATCTATTCCCATGTCTGATCTAAATGAAAACATAATTCAACCTCGCTTTCCATATTATTATGATATATTATTTAAGTTATTTTAATTATCGACATATGTACACAACTTTCGCATATGGAATAGTTCTATAAATTTTCCAAAATTCCTCTATTTTTTTATTACAAAACAAAAAATATTATCTCTCTAGCCGAGAAATAATATTTTTTGTTTAATTATATATTAAATTATCTTAAAGTTCATTAGTGATTAATTGCTTTGTACTTCATCTTTGTTGCTTTTCCGCCTCTGATATGTCTTTCGGCTTTGTTCATGTCTAGTACATTTTTAACCTTGCCTGCAACAAGAGGGTTTATCCTAGGAAGGCGTTCTGTTACATCCTTATGTACTGTGCTCTTACTTACACCAAAAACACTGGCAGTTTGTCGTACTGTAGCTCTTTCATTTATTATATAATTTGCGATTTCAAGTGCTCTTTCCTCTATATAGTCTTTCACAAAATTTAACCCCCTTTGACGGTATTTTCCAAAATAATTAGAGTCTTTTTCTAAATACTTATGCTGATAAACCATATATTAGAACTCTTATGCTCTAACATTAAATAAATTCTTATGCAGTTTATTTCTTATTTAAACTTTGGAAGAAATGCTTTTGGGTCTATGTTTTTCCCATCTTGTAAAACCTCAAAATGCAGATGAGGCCCTTCTACCATTTCATATCCTGTACCTTTCCCAACGCCGCTTATTGCGTCTCCTTTTTTCACTTCTTGACCTATCTTAACCATTTCATCCGTGGAAAGATTGCCATATTTTGTCTGCAATCCATTGGCATGGTCTATTGTTATTATTATTCCTATGGTTTCATCTTTCTTAATCTGACTTACTACACCATCTAGTGCTGCTTTTACTACGCTTCCTTCTTTGGCTTCTATATCTATCCCATTGTGTGTTGTCCATTGCTCAAGAGTCTTTGAGTAAACTAGTTTATCTTCTGCATAATCTAAACTTACTTTCCCCATCAGCGGGATCATCATAGCTTTTTGCTCGGTCTGTTTACTCTGTTGTGCTAAGCTAGTTGACGCTGGTATAGATTTTGTCTTCTGTTCTTCTGAGGCCGCCGCCCCGTTATCTTTTGTATCTTTAGTTTCTTCATCTATCTCAACGAGTGCTACATCCGGTTCTTTATCTACAGCTGCTTCTTCGCTGTCTTCAATATCTTGTTGTATATCCGGGTACTCGTTAAGGCCATATTCTCTTGACTTATCTATATTATTTTTTGAAACCCATACTGCGGTTGTTGCTACTATGCATATGCAAATGAATAAGATAATATAAAAGCCATCTTTATCTACTAATTTTTTCAAGCCCTTTGAAGCTCTGCTCCACAGAGGCTTTTTGTCATTATTTTGGTTTGGACCTCCATTTAACTCGTCCATGTGCCTCACCTCCATTAGTTATTGTGACCAAAATTTAGTATTTAATACATGTATTATAATTTTTTTTAAAATTTTTAAAAAAATATACTATATCTCAGTTTTCATTTGCATAAGCATATAGCTAGTGATAAAATAGTGTTGATACTTAATAAACTATATTGGGGTTGATGGTTGTGGAAGAAAAAATCTTTGACCTAATGGAAAAGATGTATATTGAAATGCAGGACATGAAGAAAGATATGAAGTCTGAGTTTCAAAAAGTCTATACTGAAATGCATGGCATGAAAACTGATATGCAGGGAATGCAATCCGAGATGCAAGGCATGAAAACTGATATACAGGGAATGCAATCCGAGATGCAGGACATGAAGAAAATCATGGCTACTAAAGATGATGTAAGAAAGCTAGAAAACAATATGACTAGAATGGAAGTTGAAATAAAGAATGACATCAAGGCCTTATACGATGGCTACAAGCAAAGTATTGAGGGCATTAACGATATAAGAGAAAAGCTAGAAAACTTATCTGATAAAGTTGAAAATCAAGAGATTAGACTACAAGTACTAAAAGCAGCAAAGTGAGTCACGGGATCGTCCCGTGACTCACTTTATAACTCATAGGAAAGTGCTAGCTTTCCTTAATATAAACCTTCCGTTAAATGAGTTTCAAAAAAGGCTACCTTAATATATTAATGCTTTAATAGAAGCTTTTTTTATTTTTCGTCTATATTCTCTATTTCTACACCTGTATAATAGTGCTTTAGTATCTGTTCGTAGGAGTTGCCGTTTTTGGCCATTCCATTAGCACCCCATTGACTCATACCTACTCCGTGACCATTGCCTATTGTTTCTATTTGTATTTGATCTCCTATCATATTGATTTTAAAGTTTGTTGAATTGAGATTAAACAATGTTCTAAAGTCTCTACCACTAACTAGATCGTCACCTATCATCAGCTGTTTTATTCTTCCTGTTTCACTCTTTTCTGCTACTTTTATCATTTGTGTAATATTAGACTTAGTTATATTTGTATTTGGATACTTACTATTTACCTTTTTTACAAAATCGTTAAAAGATATTTTCATTGAATCTTTGAATTTTGGTGCATCTTCCTCGTATGGACTCTCAACTGCTCTTAGATAAGGTTTTGCTGATACAAATACATCCTCTGAGTCTTCCGTCATGCCTCCGCTTGTGGAGTGGAATAATGGCTCTATTAATTCCTCATCGAACATCAATACTTCGCCTTTTGTGCTATCTACTGCCTCTCTTATTTTAGGCCAGTATTCATTCGCCCACTTATCACCATGAGCCTGCTTAAGCTCATCTAAGGAAAGCCATGCTTGACAATGGATACCTGTACAAAGCGGTGACTGAGGATGATCTGGATGACCATCTCCAAACCGTTCTATTCTACTAACTGCATATGTTCTTGCTGCTACTGCTTGTGCTTTCAGTGCTTCTATATCAAATGCTGCTGGCATCTCTGCAGCTACTACGCCTTTTATGTATTCTTCTAATTCTATCTCCTCTATTTCATTTGTTTTTGAATTATATATTTTTAAAGCATCATTATTTTCTTCTACTTCTATCCTTTTTACTGGTTCATCCTTATCTTCTATACCATCACATCCTTTAACTAACCCAAACGGAATCAATATGGTGATAAATAATATAAAGATAATGTATACTCCTATTTCCTTCATGTCCTTCCCCCTTATTTCTCCTTTTGTTTTATACATACTTACAATATCTTCACCGCATAGACGTTCTTTTTTATTCATATTTAATTTAAATTATGCTAATTACATTCTATTCAGGAAGTACAGGTTATATGAAAGGAAATTTTTCTCAAAAAAGAAGTTGAGTCAAGAGAAAACCCCTTGACTCAAAGTTAATAAATTATTCTGCACAGAAACAGACTCTGTCTAGTCCCTTTATCTGTGCTACTCCTGCGATTGTTGTGCCAAAAAACAGTACTGGTTTATCTAGGTTTAAGAAGTTGACTATAGTTCCATTGCCAATTGTACTTCCTGTTGCTAATATTATATCTGCCCATTCTATTACATCTTTAAATGCTATACTGCCGTCTTCTACTACTATTCCATACTTTTCTTTTCCTATGTTGTCTGCATCTAAGTCTAATACTCTTACTGAGAATTCAGTTCTAATGTTGTCTAGTATAGCTGGCTGAAAACCTACGAGTCCTATTTTCACATCACCATATTTGTCCTTTATATATTCTTTTATCTTCTTTGCACATATCTCTGGTTGTTCATTTTTACAGTGAACTGTTTTATCTATCATATCTAGGTATCTAAAGATAGCATTGAGTGATGCTATGAATATGGCTTTATTTCTGTTAAATTCTAAGTCTAATGACATAACATCTTTGATACTCCCACTGTAATCAGTAGGTTCATCTGTAAACGCTTGACCAACACATCCTTTTAGTTCTGCATTTATCAAGAATTCTTTACCCTTTAATAGGGGATAATATTTTCTTTCTGTTTCTCCTATGGCTTCTATTGGCTTTAGTACTCTAGTAGTTATTTTTACCGCCTCGTCCATTAGATCGTTTTTAATGACTATTCCATTTAGCGTTTCTTTTATGCTCCTATAAAACTCCATTTAGTCATCTCCTTTGATTAATATTTAAAAACTTTAAAATATAGTCACAGCTTGGATTTTGAATTATTTCTTCTTTTGAACCCACTTGTAATAGTTCCCCGTTATACATTATTCCTATTCTGTCTGCAAGATACAAAGCTTCGTTCAAATCATGTGTTACATGTATTATTGTAGCTTTAAAGCTTTCATGAATTTTCTTAAGCTCATTTCTAAGCATGTCTCTATTTAATGGATCTAGTGCACTTAAGGGCTCATCTAATAGCAGTATATCTGGTGATATTATCAGTGCTCTTGCTAATGCTATTCTTTGCTTTTCGCCCCCACTTAAATTTTGTGGACTGCGTTTGAGCAAATGTCCAATATTAAATAGTTCTGCTAATTCATCTAGCTTGCTTTTTATAATATATTTATCTATCTTTCTAATCTTTAAGCCAAAGGCAATATTTTGTTCCACAGTCATATGTGGAAATAGTTCATACTGCTGATATACAAACCCTATATTCCTCTGTTCTGGAACTAGATTTGACAGGTTTGAAGCATTAAACAGTATTTCGCCACCGGCTGGTTTATACAGTCCCGCTATAGTCTCTAATAGTACCGTTTTGCCTGAGCCACTGGGACCTAGAAGTATAAAGTATTCATTTAATTTTACGTCTAAGCATATATTATTAAGCTGAAATTCTCCTAGTTTCAACTTTAAATTCTTTATATTAAGCATGATAAGACCTCTTTAATATATATTGTATTATTCTTTATCTAGTACCTCAAATATCAAAATTGAAGTAGTTGAGATAATTATTAGTATAGTGGCTATAGCTATTGCTATATCTAAATCTCCAGTTGATATGTTTAAAAATATAGCAATAGGTAAAGTTTCAGTCCTAAATCTAGTAGCTCCTGCAAGCATCATTACAGCTCCAAATTCTCCTAACGCTCTCGACCACGTCATGACAATAGCTGATATCATTCCTTTTTTTATCAATGGAAGTGTTATATGAAAAA
Source organism: Brassicibacter mesophilus (assembly GCF_050433385.1). Classification (NCBI taxonomy): domain Bacteria; kingdom Bacillati; phylum Bacillota; class Tissierellia; order Tissierellales; family Thermohalobacteraceae; genus Brassicibacter; species Brassicibacter mesophilus. The sequence continues at coordinate 31,545 of NZ_JBNPXI010000004.1, read as the reverse complement.
ATGATTGCCATTTGTTACACCCTAACGTTCGTGCTATAAACTCTGTTTTAGAATTTACATTGTCAAAGCTGTTTTTCAACATCTTTACCATGTATGGCATGTTTACAAAAATTTGTGCTGCTATTATGCCATTGACCGTAAATACAAAATCTAAGCCCCATTTAGACAAAAAAGCTCCAATGCTTGTGTTAGCAAAAATCAGTAGCAAAGCTATCCCAGATACTAGATGTGGAAATGACATTGGTAAATATATCATTGTTGAAATAGCTTTTTTGAGTGGAAATTCATATCTTGATAAACCATATGAAGTCGGCAATGCAAAAAATAAACATATTACCGTGGATATAATAGCTGTTTTAAAGCTTAAATTGATTGAAAATATTATCTCATTAGACTGTAGGGCAGATTTTAGATTTACTACCCCTCTTACTATGATCAGTGCAAGAGGGGTAAATGTAAATAGTGTTACTATTGATAATATTGTTATGATAAAAATAGTAAATATGCTATTTAATCTCCTATTCATGTCAACCAGCCTTCATTATTTTTTTACTGGTGGGAATCCATGCTTTTCGAAAATTGTTTTTCCTTCTTCCGATGATACGAAATCTACAAATTTATTTGATAACTCGGTGTCTTGGGAGTTTTTTAATGTCCCTACTGGTATTGTCTCTATAGAGTTTATGTCTTCTGGTATTTCTATGTATTCTACATCATCATTGTTTACTGCTAAATCTAATGTGACAATAGATGCATCTACATCTTTCATGCTAAGATGAACACCTAGTTCGTTTACTGTAGCAGTTTTTGCGACTACATTAGTGTTGATACCTTCCAGTTTAGAGCTTTTTATTATTCTTTGAGCTGCTTTACCTATTGCATTAGCCTTTTCATCTCCAAGGATAACCTTGATACCTGGTTTAGTCATGTCTTCTAAGGTTTTGATATTAGCCGGATTTCCTTTTGGCACACCAATGACAGGAATATGATATGCAACTGGCTTTCCTTTAAATACTAACTCTTTTTCAAGTGCTACATTGTATGAATCCATAGAGCCTACAATGAATATATCTCCTTTTTTACTTAACTCTGCTTGTGATAATAGCTGTGCAGAACCTGCAAACGTATAGTCGATTTTTACATTGTACTCTTTTTCAAATATTCCTGCTATTTCTGTCATAGGCTTTTTTAATCCTGCTCCACAATAGACTAGCAAAGTTTTTATTTCACTTGTATCTGTACTTGGAGACTCTTTTAAAGCAGTATTATCTGATTTCGGAGTGTCTGTGTTACATGCTGCTAAACTGAATAATAGTGCTATGATCATAAAACAACAAATCACTTTCTTAGTCTTTTTCATGTATTTCACCTCATACGCTATATTTTGTGTAGTATAACAATGGCAAAAATTAAAGCATTTATTTATCGTTTAACGCGTTATACTTTTATTAATATAACGCATGTTGTTTTATTTGTCAATAGTTTGAAATGTATAAAAAGAAAAAGAAGCCTCTATTCAGAGACTTCCTCTTCTTGGGGAAGAAAAAATCAAAAGTTAATAAGTTAAGTGTATGTTACCTATAATATGGAGCCTATAGTAATTTAGCAATTTTGAGTAATCTATAAACTATTACTGCAGCTTGAGCTCTAGTTGCTAATTCTTTTGGTGCAAACCTTCCGTTTTCTATTCCCTCAATGATTCCATTTGACGATACTATTGATAGAGATTCTTTTGCCCAATCTGATATTGCTTCATCGTCTTCAAAGTCTAAGGTAGCTCCTGTGTATTGACCTGGCATTACACATTGTAATGTTCTAGCTATGATTACTGCCATTTCTTCTCTTGTTATCTCATCGTTAGGCCTAAACTCATTGTTATGCCCAACTATTAACCCTTTGCTTGCTGCTATATATACAAACTCGCTATACCAGTCCCTTTCTGATACATCTTTAAATATTGTTATATTTTCAGTGCTCTCAAGACCAAATGCTTTTACTATTATTTTTGCAAATGCTGCTCTTGTTATATTGTCTTTCGGTTTAAAGTTATTATTACCTGCTCCTTCAATTATGTTTCTTTTTGCTAATTCATTTATTGCCTCTTTTGCCCATTCAAAATCTGGTCCAACATCTTCAAACTCTATACTCTCTTCATCACTTCTTGTTTCAGCTTTGGCATCAACTTCTTCTTTTTTATTTTCTTTATCTTTTTTATCTTCTTTATCATAGCTTTTTCGAACTACTTTTATCTCAATTCTGTCTTCCAAACCTCCAATTTTTGCAGTAACTGTTAATGTACCTTCTAATATTCCTTTAACTAGTCCATTTTGGTCAACTGTTGCAGTCTTTGAATCTGAGCTGCTCCATTTAACTCCTGATAAATCTTCTTCTGTTGCAGTTGAGCCATCATCCATTGTTCCAGTTAATTTTAATTGCAAGCTTGCTCCTTTTGTTATCTTTGATTTAGTTGATTGTATTTTTATATCTGCTAGTTTAGCTGGATATTGTCCTTCTGATTTTTCAAAATCCCCACCACTTAAGTCTATTCCATAGCCCGAATACAACTTTGAATTATAGAAAGCTCTTGCATTTCCTTCTGTATCTTCTAAGATAATGAAGCTAACTTTCCATAACCCATCGCTTTCTGCATTGAGAGAAAATAATGGAGCTTTGTATTTTCCATCTTCTAATGTTAACTTCATTTCTTTATTTTCATCTGTCTCTTCATGAGTATATCCTATATAAGCTTTCTCACTTAACTCTACATCTATGCCTGTAGCTTCAACTATTATATTTTCGCCATCAATGTCGACACTGTCAATTTTCATAGCTTCTTCTCGATCATTTGAGTAAGTAGACTCTATGTCTGATCTCATTATATGAATTCTAGCTGTACTCCTATCCTTGCTTTCTTCTGCAACAAAAATCCTTAGATCATACTCAGGCAAGATAAGGCCTGCTTCTGGGTAAGCTTTTAAACTTCTATAGTCTCTGCTGTCATCAAACATTGGCTTTGGAGTTATATCTGAGTCCCACACCTCATAGTTACTGCCTGATATATAATAGCCAGAATTTTCTCTTAAGCTAAATGCAGCGTCATACATTTGATATCCAACTCTATCTACGCCACCATCTCCTGAAGTATATTCATACACCACTGGTTCTTGTCCTGCATCTACCACGCCAGCAAAGCAACGCCCTGGATGTTCTGCTGTATTTTGGTCTGGTCTTTGCCCACCGCCAATCCACATTTCATCTATATACCATATAACAAGTCCTGGATCATAAACTTGGGTTTCACTCCAACTTGTATAAAGCTTATCTATATCACCAGTATTGTTGCGCCACTCTAATAAATAGTAGTGTTGCGATGAAACTTTTCCATCATTTTTTTCGAATCCTTCTAAGGTGAATTTCTCTTCTCCATCTGCATCATCAAACAGTATTTCTTCTCCATTTGCTGTTATTTTAATATCATCAATATATATGCCTTGTTCAGGCGTGTTGCTATCTGTACGCCAACGGAATCTTAGTTCTATTTTCTTCCCTGTATATTGACTTAAGTCAAATTCTGCATCAACCCACTGGCCACCTGAATCATTAGTTATGCCGTATCCTGGATTTCTTTCTCTTATTTCTTCTTCTGATTCATTTTCTTTTACCCAATCATCTACCTCTGTTGTAGTTATATTACCTTCTATTGCAGTCCACTCTTCTTTATCATTTTCTCTAACTTGTACTGAACAGAAATCAAAGCCTGGGTCTATATCATACCAAGTTTTAAATGATAATTTGACATCAGATGCATATACATAGTCAACTACTGTAGTATTAGGTGCATATACCATATCTACTACCGTAGTCATATAATTTAGTAGATTATCACCCTTGCCACTAAAATATGCATATTCACCACTAGGAGGTGTAGTAATAATTGTTTCTTTTTGTGGTAAATCAATTCTTACAGTATCTTTATTCTTACCTTTTATGCTTGTTTGATCTAAGATTACATCTACTCCCTCTGAATCAATTTCATCTATATCATAGGCTACTTTGTTCTGCCAATTAGCTTTAAAGTTATTTTCGCCATCGTTTTCAAACATTTGTGAAAATTTATCCTGCAAATATCGCTTACACCATGCACCATAGTCATTTGGAAATGTTCCAGGTATTATTCCTGTATAACTGCCCCCCATAAGTGACCAATTTTCAACAGGTGGGTAGCTTCCTCCAGTTGAATATAAATCAGGCAGTCCTAAAACATGACCATATTCATGTGCTAATAAATCTAATGGCAAATCTTGCTCAATTACTACAAAATCATCTGCTAACCACTTTCTTCCCTGTCCATCTGTTACTTCATACATTTCATAATTTGTAGTATTATACCATGTTAATCCTGCTCTAAATGGCCATATAGCATCTTCCCCCAGCGAATTTCCCCATTCTTCACCTTTACCAGCATGTACTATAATCAATGTATCTATTATTCCATCCGATTCGTAGTAATTCCCATCTTTATCATGATCCCATTTATCTTCAATATCAAATTGTGACAAGTCTATATTAGAGTCTGCTGCTGCCTTTTCTATAGCCTCCATAACTAGGTATGTGGCATCAGATTGACTTCCACCATAATATTTAGCATTATGTTCAGAAGTATACCAGCCAGCTACTCCTCCTTCTACAGAAAAGCTTCCTCCTGATGATTCTTTATAAAATTTGTTAATAGTTATGAATTCTCTTCCATCAGATCCAGTATAAGTATTATTCCCAAAAAACATTTGTTCAAAGAATTCTGGTGTGAAATGTGCTCCATCAAAACCATTTATAGTCCAATCTTCAAACTCTGTTAATTGTTCGTGATTATAATCCTTGTAATCCATAAGGATTACTAATGGCTTTGAAACAAAAACTTCCCCATCAAATTCCTCTTTTTCTACAGGTGCAATAGCTCTTTGCCCTAATTCTTCAAAGTGCGAAGCAGCAGAAACACTAGGTGATAATGTTCCTAATATTATGAAAATTGACAATATTAAATTGAACACTCTGTTTCTTTTCATGGACATCCCCCTCTAAAAGTGCTTATATTTATTGCACAATACTGTACTTAACAAAATGCCTTATTGTTAAGGAAGGGGGAAAGGGATTTGCATCCCTCTCCCCTAATATTTATTTTCTTCCTGAAATATATACCCCTATGAAGTCTTGCTGACCAAATAGCGGATTATACAATTCCTTAACGTATTTTCTTCTATAAGTTGATGTTTGACCATGATCATATGGAGCTATAATACAATCTTCATATACTAATATTTCCTCAGCTCTCTTAAATAACTCTGCTCTTCTTTCATTGTCAAGTGTAGCTTGAGCTTCTTTGATTATGTTATCAAATTCTTCATTTTGCCATCCAATATTGTAGTACCCTTCTTGCGAGTGCCAAAAATCTAGGAAGTTACTAGGATCATTGTAATCTGCAAACCATCCAGTATCAAATATCTGATATTCATCTTTTTCTTGTTTGTCATATGCAATGTTATATTTTAAAAGATCTATCTTTAGATTTACACCTAACTTTTCTTTAAATTGCTGCTGATACCATTCTCCTGTTTTCTTGGTATTTTCATCTGTACCTCTAAACATCATACTAACTTCCATTTTAGCTGGATCAGGATCTTCTCCTAATTCTTTAAGTCCTTCTATTAGTAATGTCTTTGGATCTTTAACTTCATCAAATAGTTTCTTTACATACTGAGGATTTCCTACTTTATCTTGATAATTTTCTTCACCAATCATTAATGAATCTGGTACATAGAACCATCCTGGCAAAGCTGTGCCTTTTGTTATATCTCTTACATATGCATCTCTATCTATAGCTGCCGAAAAAGCTTTTCTAACCTTTGCATTTTTAAAATATTTATCTTTACAATTGAACATATGATATCCTACGTCAGCACCTTTTTTAGAAATGTAGTTAAAATCACCTGTAGCATCAAATTTTTCTTTCCACTCTTTCTCAACAACACGTGCAGAATCTATATCGCCAATAAGTAGTGCCTGCATACGAGCATTTGTTTCTTCCATATGATGCCATACCATTTCTTCTATATAGACATTTTCCGCATCCCAATAATCTGGATTCTTTTTATATACTAATTTACTACGATGCTGCCATTCCTCTAATATAAATGGTCCATTACAAACTATTTTATCTGCTTCTGTTCCATAAGCTTCTCCATATTTTTCAATTATATCTTCTCTTATAGGTTTTAATACTGGAAAATAAGTTAATTGTAGAAAATATGGTGTTGGTCCTACTAATTCAAACTTTAATGTTTTTTCATCAATAGCTTTAACCCCAACAGCTTCTGGACCTGCTTTGCCACTATTAAATTCATCAGCTCCTTTTATTACTGGAAGCAATAGCCAAGAATATGGAGACCCTGTTTCTGGATTTAAGAGTCTTTTAATTGAGAATTCAAAATCATGTGCTGTTACTGGAACTCCATCGCTCCATTTTGCATCTCTTAAGTAAAAAGTCCACTCTGTCCCATCTTCATTATGTTCCCATTTTTTTGCCATTCCTGGCTTAATATTATCGATACCTTCGGTAGTTCCCTCTACCCTAGTTAATCCTTGGATTATAGGCCCAAATGCATCCCAAGAAGTATCTGTGCTTGATCTTCCTGAATCAAGTATTTTGGGCTCATATCCTAGTAAATTTAAATACTGTTTTTCATCCATTTTAGGTGTATCTTCATCAGCTGTAGACTCTCCTTCACTATTTGAACCTGATGAAGATTCTTCTGTACCTTTAGGTACATCATTTGATACATTTTGACTACCACATCCAGCTAGTAATGTGGTCATAATCATAATAGCTACTAGAAAAAATACTATGATTTTTTTACCACTCATAATTTTTACCCCCTGTTTTTTTATTTATTAACAGCTATTATTTGGCTGTTAAAAACATAATAAATTTTAAAATTAAAATATATGACAAGCAACAAAATGACCACTTTCTATCTCTTTTAGTTCAGGTAAAACTTCATGACATTCTTTTTTTACATATTTACATCTTGCTGCAAACCTACAACCAGGTTTAGGATTAATAGGACTAGGTACTTCTCCTTCTAATTTCACACGTGTCTTATCCCTCTCTATCCTTGGATTAGGAATAGGTATAGCTGTCATCAACGCTTTCGTGTATGGATGTAAAGGATGTTGATATAGTTCTTCACTGCTTGCTATCTCAACTATTTGTCCTAGATACATTACACCTACATTATCAGATATGTGTCTTACCATAGAAAGGTCATGAGCTATAAAAAGATAAGTTAAGCCTAAATCTTTTTGGAGCTTAATCAGCAAGTTTACTATTTGTGCTTGTATGGAGACATCTAAAGCAGATATGGGTTCATCGCAAACAATAAATTCTGGCTCTATAGCAAGTGCTCTTGCTATACCAATTCTCTGTCTTTGTCCTCCAGAAAACTCGTGAGAAAATCTTGATGCATGTTCTTTATTTAACCCTACTAAGTTTAACATTTCATATATCTTATCCATTCTGTCTTTGCCTTTGTATAGATTATGTATATCTATACCAGAGGCAACTATGTCTCCAACTGTCATCCTAGGATTTAATGATGCATATGGATCTTGAAATATTATTTGTGCTCTTTTAGCAAATTTTTTCTTGTTAGCTTTGTTTAAATCATGAACATTTGATCCATCAAATAAAATTTCCCCCGAAGTAGCTTCATAAAGCCCTAAAACTGTCCTACCACAAGTAGTTTTACCGCATCCAGATTCTCCAACTAAACCCAATGTTTTTCCTTTTTCTATAGTAAAATTTACGTCATCAACTGCTTTTAATATAGATTTTCTGCCTACTTTAAAATATTTTTTTAAGTTCTTAACCTCAACTAAAGCATTATTAGACATTAGATACCCTCCTTTACAACTCTTGGAGTTTCTACTTTAGGAGCCATTACATGCTTTAACCAGCATGAAACCTGTTGAGTTTCGCTTACTTTTGTAATCTGTGGACTTAATTCATTACAAATAGGCATACAATATTCACACCTAGGTGCGAACGAACATCCCCTAGGAGGATTTGTCAAGTCAGGAGGCGTTCCCTTAATTGAATATAATAATTCTTTGTTGCCCATTTCTATAGTTGGCACTGACATTAATAATGCCCAAGTGTAAGGGTGCTGAGGATTAAAAAATATCTCCTCTGTAGTTCCTTCCTCGACTATTTTGCCTGCATACATAACTTGAATCCTATCAGCGGAACCTGCTACAACACCTAGATCATGAGTTACTAGTATAACAGCCATATCAAGATTTCTTTGTAGTTCTTTTATCAAATCCATTATTTGCGCTTGAATAGTAACATCAAGAGCTGTAGTTGGTTCATCCGCAATAAGTATTTTAGGATTACACGCTAGTGCAATAGCAATCATAGCACGCTGTCTCATTCCACCTGAAAATTCATGTGGGTATTGATTAGCACGTTCTTTTGCATTTGGGATATTAACAGTCTCTAGCATTTCTACCGCTTTTTTCAATGCTTCTTTTTTATTCAGTCCTCTATGTGTAATAAGGCTTTCTGCTATTTGCTTACCTACCTTCATAGTTGGGTTAAGAGATGTCATTGGATCTTGAAATATCATAGATATTTCAGATCCTCTAATACTTCTTATTGCCCTTTTATCCATTTTCAATATATCTTTGTCTTGAAATATTATTTGTGAACCTTTTTTAATTTCAGCAGGAGGAGTGTGTAATAATTTTATAATAGCTTTAGAAGTAACTGTTTTTCCGCATCCTGATTCCCCTACAATAGCTAAAACCTCACCTTTATTTAAATGAAAGCTTACCCCTCTTACTGCTTGAACTTCTCCAGCATATGTCTTAAAAGACACTCTTAAATCTTTTACGTCTAATATTTTCTCCATTCAGTTCTCCCCCTCAATCTACTGGCGTAATCTTGGATCAAGTGCATCATTCAATCCATCACCCATAAGGTTAAATGAAAGCATAGTCAAGCTTATAAATAAACAAGGGAAAAACAATTGATAAGGATAAAACATCAAAAATTGTTGAGCCCCTGATGCCAAAGCCCCCCAGCTAGTATCAGGAGGCTGAATTCCTAATCCTATATAGCTTAAAAAAGCCTCGCTAAATATAAAACCTGGAACTGCAAATAATATTTGAACTATTACTAAGCTAAATGTATTAGGCAGTAAGTGTTTTAGGATAATTCTGCTTGGACTAGCTCCTAGTGCTTGTTCAGCAAGAATATATTCTTTTTCTCTTAGCTGTAAGACTTGGCCTCTTACTAATCGTGCAACTCCACCCCATGATGTTATAGTCATAGCAATAACTAAAGCAAACATTCCTCTTCCAAGTATCAATGATATGAGTATAACTAAAACCAGATATGGTACACTTCCTATTATTTCCACTATTCTCATCATGACATCATCAACTGTTCCTCCAAGATATCCTGCTACACCACCATAAATAACTCCAAGAGTAATCATTACCAAAGTACATAAGAGTCCAATTATTATAGAAACCCTTCCTCCCATACATACTCTAGTAAAAATGTCTCTTCCCATATCATCTGTTCCAAACCAATGATCACTGCTAGGAGGTAAATTAGTAGCATCGGGATTCATAGTATCAAATTTATAGCTAGAAATAGCTGGACCAAATATAGTCAATAATATAATTAATGCAAGCAATATTGCTGCACCTATAGCAACTTTATTACTTTTAAATCTTCTCCATGCATCCTGCCAATAAGTAATACTAGGCCGCGATATCTTTTCTGAGTCTTGATCTTCACAGCCTATGATTACGAATTTATCTTCTGTAACTTTTATGTCTTGCTCTATAGCTTCAATCATGGTATAACCTCCTTACTTTTTCTTTCCTACTCTTATTCTTGGATCTGCTATCCCATATAATATGTCAACTAATATGAGAGAAAGAATATACAAAATCGCTACAAAAATAGTTAGTCCTAAAATCATAGTATAGTCGCTATCATTTACAGATAGTACAAAATAAGCTCCCAATCCGGGTATTCCAAAGATTGACTCTATTACAAAAGCTCCTGTAAAGATAAATAAAATGTGAGGTCCTATTAAAGTAATAATCGGAATAATAGCATTCCTTATTACATGCTTCCAGATTATAGTTATAGACTTAAGCCCTTTTGCTTCAGCAGTTAATATGTAGTCCTCTCCTATTACTCCAAGGGTACTATTTCTCATGTATTTTGTGTAAGATGCTATACCTCCTAATGCTAATGCCAAAGAAGGCAATATAGTATGCCTATATTCTCCCCATCCGAAAATAGGGAGTATCCCTGCTTTAACTCCAAAAACATACTGAAGTAAAGATGCAAAAACAAACCCCGGTATACATATTCCGAGTATTACCAAAAACATTATTAGTTGATCTAACCACTTACCTCTTTTCAGAGCAGCAATAATTCCCAGCCCTAGTCCGAGAATAATCTCAAACACGAAAGCTTGGCCTCCTATTACAGCTGAAATAGGAGCGTATTTCTTTATGCTTTCATTTACTGATCTTCCTACATATACTAATGAATCTCCTAAATCTCCCTTAAGAATTAATCTTTTGAGATACATGCCGTACTGTACAATTACTGGCTTATCCAGTCCATACTTTGCTTCAAATGCATTCAAAGCATTTTCTGGCAAATGTTTTGCACCAGCCCCCATTGGATCTCCAGGAACTGCATGAATTAAAAAGAAGGTTATTGTAATTATTATGAATATAGTAAAAATACCGTAAGTAAGCCTCTTTAATATAAATTTTGCCATCCTCTTCCCCCCTATAGTTAAAGTATAATTAGTCAGTTGCATAACTTTATAATTGTTAAAAAAATTACTTCAAAAACTTATTTCATAGTATCCCCCTTTAAAATGTATTAATTTTTGAAATCGTTTTCCTATAATTTATTTGCAATATCCTTGCCAATATTAAATTCAAGAATTCTGAGGATTTTACGAACAAAAGACACAATATGTACCAAAACTGGTACATATTGTGTCTCAAAAAAAGGACTGCTAATCTCTATTCTAATAAATTAGTGCCTTCCACCTAATCAAGCCCTAGTCATCAAAATCCTTTGTGTTCTGTTCTTGCTATGATTTCATTTTGCAGCTCCTCGGTCAAATCATTGAAATAATCACTATAACCTGCAACTCTTACTATTAAATCCTTATGCTGCTCAGGATTTTTCTGTGCTTTTCTTAGGGTATCAGCATTTATGACATTGAACTGTATATGATGTCCGTCTAGTTTAAAATACGCTCTAACAAGATGCATTAGGTTTTCTATTCCTTCGTCATTGTTTAGTAATGATGGTGAGAATTTTTGGTTCAATAGAGTTCCTCCAGTTCTTAGGTGATCCATTTTTGATGCAGATTTAATGACTGCTGTTGGTCCTAATTTGTCAGTGCCCTGAACTGGTGATATACCCTCTGACTGAGGTGTGAAAGCTTTTCTTCCATCTGGTGTTGCTCCCGTTACAGAACCAAAATACACATGACAGGTAGTAGGAAGCATATTTATCCTATAGGTCCCGCCTTTTACAGCTGGCCTTCCATTTACTGCATCATAAAAGGCATTAAAGGCTTCTCTCATCAAGTCGTCTGCATAGTCATTATCGGTTCCATACCTTGGTGTCTTGTTTAAGAGTAGCTGTCTAATACGTTCCTTTCCTTCAAAATTGTTCTTCAGAGCATCTAAAAGGTCGTCTAAAGTCAATGTCTTATTATCATATACGTGATATTTTATTGCACTTAAGCTATCTGTTAGTGTACCTATACCTACACCCTGTATATACATTGTGTTATACCTTGCCCCACCAGCATTATAGTCCTTGGCATTTTCTATACAATCGTCTATTATAATTGATAAAAATGGTGAAGGCATATACTTCATATATAGTTTTTCAATAATATTATTTCCTCGCATCTTTATTTCTATAAAGTGATGTATTTGCTCTTTAAATGCATACATAAGCTCTTGAAAGCTTTCAAATTCTCTTGGTTTTCCTGTATCTAGACCTATTTTCTTGTCAGTCATAGGATCTAAACCATTGTTTAAGGTTATTTCTAATACTTTTACTAAATTAAAGTAACCTGTTAGTATAAAGCTTTCTTTTCCAAAGGCTCCTGTTTCTACACAGCCACTAGTACCTCCACATCTTGCATCTTCAATAGACTTACCTTGCCTTAACATTTCCTCTATTACAGAGTCAGCATTGAATATTGATGGCTGTCCCCATCCTTTTTTTATTATTTCACTGGCTTTTTTAAGGAAGTGGTCTGGACTTTTTCTACTTAGCTGAATATTTGAGCTTGGCTGTAAAAGTCTCATTTCATCTATTACTTCAAGCATCATATAGCTGATGTCATTTACTCCATCACTGCCATCTATTTTTAATCCCCCGCAATTTATATTTGCAAAGTCTGTATAGGTGCCACTCTCTTTCAGTGTTACGCCTACTTTAGGAGGAGCTGGCTGGTTATTAAATTTAACCCAGAAAAGCTGTAAAAGCTCTTTTGCTTTCTCTGCAGTTAAGGTTCCTTCTTCTATTCCCTTTTTATAATATGGGTAAAGATGTTGATCGAGTCTGCCTGGGTTAAATGCATCCCATGTGTTAAGCTCAGTTATTACAGCAAGATGTACAAACCAGTAGGCCTGAAGTGCTTCCCGAAAATCTCTTGGACTATTGGCTGGAACGTGGTTGCATATTTCAAATATTTCCATTAGCTCTTTTTTTCTCTCTGGATTTTCTTCTAGCTCAGCAAGTTTTTTTGCTTCTTTTGCATGTCTTTTGCCAAAAGTAATTATGGCATCACAGCATATTTCCATTGCTTTAAGCTGTTCATTTTTGTCATACGCATCTAAATCATTGATGAAATCAAGCTTTTCAATTTCTTGCCGTATTTCTCTTTTAAACTCTAAAAAACCTTTGTTAAATATTTTTTCATCTCCTACTGTATGCCCAGGGGCTCTTTGCTCCATAAACTCGGTAAAGATTCCTGCATCGTAGCAATCTTTCCAATCTTCTGACATTTGAGCAAAAAGTAAGTCCCTCATTGATTTACCTTTCCAGAAAGGTATTATCTCTTCTTCTTGAATCTTTTTTGACAAGTCGTTTACTCTAAAAAATACTTTTTCTCTTTTATCAATAGTATCAAAATCTTCTACTGTATGGCAGCACAGTTCTGGATACGTTGGAGTAGCTTTAGGCCGTGGACCTCTTTCTCCTACAATAAGCTCTCCTCCATTTATGCATATAGTCTTTTTCTCCATAAGTTCTTTAAATGTTAATGCTCTTAGAACAGGAATTGAAACCTTTCCATAATATTTCTTGTAAGCATTTGTTACTATTTGTGCTCTTTCCACAGATATAGTAGGAACAGCATCTAAGCTCTTTTGTCTCAAAATTTTTACTCTTTCATTCATGAAGTTATCCCCCTATCTTGACATTTGCACCACAGTTTTTGATTATTTGAACAGCAAGCTCCATCGCTTCCTGAGTGGGTTCTTGAACATCTAACATCTTATATGACTTTCCAAGTCTATTGTATTTTTCCTGGCCGATTTTGTGATAAGGTAACAAGGCTACTTCTTTTACGTTATGCAGGGTTTTGATAAAGTCTCTAAAAGCCTCTAAATCTTCTTTGCTATCGTTTATTCCTGGTATAATAGGTATTCTGATAATTACCTCTTTCCCTATACTGATAATATATCTAAGATTTTCTAATATTATTTGGTTTGGTACTCCAGTGTACTTTTCATGCTTAACAGGATCCATATGCTTTAAGTCATATAGGAATAAATCAACTAGCGGACTTACTTCTTCTATTGTTTGTCTTGATGTGAAACCACTAGTATCAACTGTTGTATGTATCCCCAGCTTTTTCAATTCGCCTAGAAGCATGATTAGAAAACTAGACTGCATCAAAGGTTCTCCTCCAGAAAATGTTACACCACCCTTAGACTGCTGATAAAAATCCTTATCTCCTAATACTTGGGCTAGTACATCACTAGCAGTCATAGTCCTTCCTGCCATCTCCCTAGCTTCTGCATAACACTCTACAGTACAGTCGCCACAATTTATACACTTTTTTTTGTCTGTACAAATTATACCATTTGTTTCTTTTATGGCATCATACTCACATATCTCTATACAGACTTTACATCCAATGCAACGATTTGGGAATAGCATAAGCTGCTCTTTTGTTTCTTGACTTTCAGGATTGTGACACCACCAACAGCTTAGAGGGCAGCCTTTTAAGAAAACTGTTGTTCTAATTCCAGGCCCATCATGTATAGAATATTTCATGATATTAAATACTTTACCTTCCAAAATCATCACCTCTGCCTTATTCCTTAATATGTTATATATTTCAATAGCAATTATTATGCCAAAATTTAACTTTACACAAGTGGGAGCAGTTCTTGCTTGATAAATAAAAGTAATTAAGCCTAAGTATCATTCTTGATACCTTAGGCTTAACTATTTTATTAAACGTCTGGTTTTTGAGACATTTTCTATGTAAATATTAAATATTATAATTCGTATCTTTTCATTTTGCCATGAAGAGTTTGTTTAGGAATTTTAAGGGCCCGAGCTGCCTTTGCGCAATTTTGACCAGCTTCTTCAAGAGCTGCTTTTATTAAATTCTTTTCATATTTTTCTACAGCGTCCTTTAAGCTTTTTCCTCTTGGTATCTGTGGTTCTGGTGTTTTTGCATTTCTATCGTTAGTACAAGATTCAGTATGGGTCTGTAAATCCTCTAAGGTTATGAATTCCCCCTCTACAAAGTTCATAACTGACTCAATAATATTCTGTAACTCTCTTACATTACCTGACCAATCGTTATTATAAAAATATTCTATGACTTTTTTATCTACACCTTTAACAGATTTATGCATTTTATTATTACAGGTGTTAACAAAATAATCTACCAGTAAAGGTATGTCCTCTTTTCTTTCTCTAAGAGGCGGTATGCGAAAATATATTACATTTAATCTATAGTATAAGTCTTCTCGTAGTATTCGTTGCTCAACCAGCTTTCTAGGCTCTATGTTTGAAGCTGCAATTATTCTTACGTCTACAACCTTTGTTTTAACACTTCCCACTCTTCTAATAACTCCATCCTCTATTACGCGGAGAAGCTTTGACTGTAGCTCTAGGTTCATAGAATTTAACTCATCTAAAAATAATGTTCCTCCATCGGCTAGTTCGAATAATCCTTGCTTATCCTTAGCTCCTGTGAAGCTGCCTTGCACTGTCCCGAAAAGGATACTTTCAAGCAGGTTTTCTGGTAATGCTCCGCAGTTCTGAGCAATAAATGGTTTATCTCTCCTATTACTTAAATTATGCAAGCTTTGGACCATAAGCTCCTTTCCGGTTCCCGTTTCCCCATAAACAAACACTGGTGAGTCGCTATTCGCAACTTTATGAGCTTTTGTCTTCAATTTGACTATAGATTCACTATTACCGATTACATCTGCAAAACTATATTGAGTACCATTTGGCAAAAACTTATTCTCTCGTGTACCCTTTCCATGCAATGTACTTTGAAGCATAAGTATCTTCTCTGACAATTCTCTTACATGTGTAAAGTCTTTAAAAATTTCTATAGCACCTTCTACTTTATTTCCTTTTATTATTGGTATTATTGAGGTAACAATGGAAACGCTTTTGCCTCTACAGTTCACATAATTCTGGACATAATCAATTATGGGCTTACCTGTATCTATTACTTTACAAAAGGTACTGCTTTCTTTGTTGATATTTGGGAAAACCTCGAAAATATTCTTTCCTATTGCTTCTCGAGGGTCAAATCCTGAAATATTTATGGATGGTTCATTGAAATAGATAATATTTAGATATGAATCTACTACTATTACACCCTCCTCAAGATGATTTATCATCAATTCAATAATCTTTTTATAATCCATATAACCCACCCTTTTCTATTCAATGCCATATGTAAATTGTACAATATTTCAGAATAATTTGCCATCTTATATTTGCTTTATTGACTTATAAACTCTTAACTCTATTTCTAAGTAAATAGTAAATAATATTGACAAGGTTTTTATGCAAAAAAACAGTCCCTCATACTGAAGGACTGTTCTCATGTAATTTCTCTACTTATACAATGTTTTCAAATTGTGACAACTATTTGATTCGTTTAAATTCCTAACTTATTATTTTAATTTGCTGGTATAAGAATTTTTTGACCTGGGAATATTAAGTGAGGATTTTTTAAGCCATTAAATTCAGCTACCTTTTCCCATGCTAAACCAAATTGCTTAGCTATTTTCCATAATACATCGCCAGGGTTCACTACATATGTTTGTGTTGGAGCTTCTGCTGTTGGTTGTTCTACTACTGGAGTCTCAACCACTGGCGCCTCTACTACCGGAGCTTCCACTACTGGTTCTTCCACTGCTGGCTCTTCAACCACAGCTTCTTTTAGGTAATCTACAGCAACTGGTGTAATTACCTTAGCTTCTTTTATAGCTTCTACTAATACATCTCTGATTGGTATAAATGTGTCTACCACGTTTTTAGCATTTGAAAAGTCGTATTTATCTCCACCTGTTAGAAGGAAATCATTAGTAACTACTGTGTAATACGCTTCCATATCTATTGGTGTACCATCTTCAAGAGTAATCTTTGTAATTCTATTTTCAAATTCTGCATTCTTATCAAACTCTACGATAAGTCCTGCAAATTGTCCGTTTCCTACTTCTGGATTGCTTATACCATGATCTATAGCTTTCTTTAAGTCAGATCCTTTAAGCTCCATAGTTACTAGTGTGTTATCAAATGGCATGATTTCATACATATCTCCCATTGTAATAACACCTTTTTCTAGAGTTCTTCTAAGTCCTCCGCCATTTTGTATAGCTACTTGAACTCCTGTCTTTTCCTTCATAACTTCAGATGACCATCTTCCTAGTAGTGTAACATTATCTACCTTACTTTCATGAGTAAAATCTGCAGCTGCTTCACCTATTACTTCTTCTAATATTGGTGCTGCTTCTGCTTTAAAAGTATCGTATAGCTTAACTCCCTCAGGATCTGGCACTATATCATTTGTTTTACTAGATAAATCATCAACCTTAGCTACTATATCTACTACCTTGTTATCTTTATCTAGTTCTATAGATAACACTGCAAGGGCACGACCATTCTTGTAACCTTGAACTATTGGAATACCATTTACTTCTCCAGCTACTGGTTTATGGCTGTGAGCTGATATTATTGCGTCTATACCTTCTACAGCTGTTAAATCAGTAACATTACCTGTGATTTCCTTAGTCTCTTTATCTTGTGAAGAATCAATATGAGTAAGTGCTATTATAACGTCTGGAGCACCTTCTGCTGCTTTTCCGTCTTTCAAATATTTTACCCAAGTTTTTGCTGCCTCTACTGGGTCACTAAATTCTAGTCCTTCTACATATTGTGCTTTAGTAAGAGTAGTTGTGTCTTGATGAGCTAATCCTAAAAAAGCTATCTTAATTCCATTTTTCTCTACTATTTTGTATGGTTTTGCCCATTCTACCGCTTCACCAGTTTTTGTATCTATAATGTTTGTAGCTAAAAAGTCAAAACCACCTTCTTCTGACCACTTTTTAATATGGTCTACTCCCCAGTCAAACTCATGGTTACCTACTGCTGAGGCAACAACATTCATTGCCTTCATCATGGCAGTTACAGGTGCACCGTATGTAAGGTTTGACATAGCAGTACCCTGATAGCTGTCTCCGCCTGATACAAATATAGTATTAGGATTTTTTTCTAAAAGTGTCTTTGAATAAGCTATCATTTTCGCCATACCAATATCTTTGCCTGAATCAGTTACATTGCCGTGAAAATCATTAAAAGAAACAATGTCTACAGTATTGTTTGCTGTTTCCTCTGCATAGGCACCTGATATAGGAGCAAATACTAGCCCAAGTACCATTGTAAGCATTACTAACAGACTAAAAGTTCTTTTTGTCTTAAAATTCATACCGTAAATCCTCCTTATAAGTATTTTTACTTATATAGAATATTCTACATATAATTAGTAAATCCTTCTAAATTGAAGAAATTATGCAATCGTTTGCTTGAGTAAGACAATTAGACCAATCAAGATATAATCTCATGACTCGAAAATAAAAATGAGTCAGAGGACCGTCCCCTAACTCATTAATCTTCTACTCTTCTTATTTTAGCTCCTAGTGCTGAAAGCTTTTGCTCTATGTCAGTATACCCTCTATCTATATGATAGATATCAGTTATTTCTGTTATTCCCTCTGAAACTAATCCTGCAAGTATAAGTGCTGCCCCTGCTCTTAAATCAGTTGCTTTTACAGGCGCTCCCATTAAATTATTAGTTCCTTGTATGATTGCACTTCTTCCATCTATTTTTATGTCTGCACCCATTCTTTTAAGCTCATCTACGTGCATGAATCTGTTCTCAAATACTGTTTCTATCATTACACTTGTTCCCTTAGCTATACTCATCAGTGCCATAAACTGCGACTGCATATCTGTAGGAAATCCAGGATAAGGTAATGTTTTGATGTCTACTGACTTAATAGGCTCTTTTGCTATAACTCTTACATTTTCTCCTTGCTCGATTATCTCTACACCTGCTTCTATAAGCTTTGCAATGATAGGTTTTATATGACTTGTTATAACATTTTCAACGAGTACGTCTCCACCTGTCATAGCTGCTGCTATCATATATGTCCCAGCTTCTATTCTATCTGGGATAACAGAGTGTCTTGCTCCACCTAGTTTTTCTACTCCTCTTATTCTTATAGCACTTGTTCCTGCTCCTTTTACATTTGCACCCATTTTGTTCAAATAGTTAGCTAAATCCACTATCTCTGGCTCCATTGCCGCATTTTCAATGATAGTTTCTCCTTCAGCCATAGTTGCAGCCATCATGATATTTTCTGTAGCTCCTACACTAGGAAAATCTAGATATATTCTATCTCCTATTAATTTCTGTGCTGATGCCTCAACGTATCCATGACCTAGTTCAATCTCTGCTCCTAAAGCTTTAAATCCTTTTAAGTGCAGATCTATTGGTCTAGTTCCAATTGCACATCCTCCAGGCAGTGAAATTCTTGCTTTACCCATCCTGGCTAATAAAGGTCCCATCACTAAAAAAGAAGCCCTCATTTTTCTCATCAGTTCATATGGTGCTTCAATGCTACTTATTTTAGAAGAGTTTATTTCAAGCTTTTCTTTGCTTACTCTTTTTACGTCTCCACCTAAAGATGCCAATACCTCACTGATTACGTCTACATCGTCAAGTGCTGGTATGTCTTCCAAAAAGCATGTTTCAGTTGCTAAAAGTGAAGCCGCTATTATAGGAAGTGTTGAGTTTTTTGCTCCGCTTATCCTTATATTCCCTTTTAATGGGGGGCTTTTTTCGACTATAATCTTCGGCACAGCTGTTCCTCCCTTTTCGTGTCTGTGTTTTTAACTCACGAGACCGTACCTTCACGCTCTCGTTTTTTTATCTAATTTAGTATCCTATTGCTATTATTGGGGATCCAATCCAAATATAAGTTTTCCCCTCATACTCATTATAACTCATTGCTATATTTAAATTCATCTTTTTATTTCCTGTAAAGATAAATGTATCTATATCTGGTGAGTATGCAGAAACACTAATAAGTGAATCATCAAATAATCCTTCTATTTTACTGCCATTTACTATTTGAAGAACTTCTGTAATTTTTTTGATTCTAACATCACTATATAATTTTCCCTCAAATGTACCTATAATGCAACAGGTAATTTCTGCTTTTATGTTGTGATTATCATATAATCCGTTGATTTTACTTGAAATTTCTCTAAATTGCTTA
Source organism: Brassicibacter mesophilus (assembly GCF_050433385.1). Classification (NCBI taxonomy): domain Bacteria; kingdom Bacillati; phylum Bacillota; class Tissierellia; order Tissierellales; family Thermohalobacteraceae; genus Brassicibacter; species Brassicibacter mesophilus. The sequence goes on along the minus strand of NZ_JBNPXI010000004.1, from coordinate 11,589 downwards.
TAACTATGGTCGTGAACAAAGTCTACAGCTAGATTTGTCTCACCTTTATCATTATATTTGTCATAGAATGAATACAATATTATAGTTATCAATGCTTCGGTACTATCTTTCCCGTATATAGTCATTTGACTTGTTTCTCCGAAGTCATTGTGCACACTGTCAATTTCTTTTTTGACCTCTGTTATATTCAACTCTCTTATTATATCACATCCTAGCTTTTCTATCTCGTCAATACCTATATATTCTTCGTAAATTTTCCCATTAAAATTAAGGTCTAGCTGATAAAAATCTGCTTCTGTTCTTTTAAAGGCTTGTACAATTAAATCCTCGTTTTTTAAATTCATCTCATCTGCTGATACATAGTTCAATATGGATAATAATATTATGAGTGCGATTGAAATAATGTTCTTTAAAGCTTTCATGCTTAACCCTCCGTTATAATAAATCGAGGAAAGGTGCAAGTAAAACTGTAAAGGGGGACAAAACAATTCTACCGCATTACCCTTTCCTCACTATCAAGTATTGACCACAGAGGGCATGTTTTATACACTCATTTTTTTATATTTTTTTAAAATTAAATTTACAGACGAAAATACGAAAACAAAAGGAGACCAAGTCTGGTCCCCCTAGTGTTTTATTTATTTTGTGCTACATTAATTCTATTTAGTGCCTTTCTTAAAGCTACTTCTGCTCTTATTGTATCGATATTTTCTCTTTTCTTAAGTCTTTCTTCAGCTCTTTTCTTGGCTTCCACAGCTCTTTCTACGTCTATTTCATCAGGCCACTCTGCTGAGTCAGTAATTATTGTAGCTTTTTCTTTTGATACCTCTATATATCCACCTGCTAATGCCGCTTCTTTTACTTTGCCTGCTTGTGTTATCTTTATTCTACCTATATCAAGTGGAGTTACTAGTGGTATGTGGTTTTTTAATATACCTATATCTCCTTCTACTCCTCTGACTATGACCATCTCAACTTGATCTTCAAAGAATTTTCTATCAGGAGTTACTATCTCTAATGTAAATTCTGACATATTGCACCTCCCTTTGTCCGATGGCTAACAACTCAAAACTTCCACTTTTATAAGTGGAAGATAAGAGTTGTATAGCCCCTGGATTGGTTCAACTAAGCTTCAGATGGAGTAAAGATTCCATCTGAATGAGTTTCACTTTGAGCTATAGGGTAAGCGTGACATTGTTACTTCATGTTTTTAGCTTTTTCTACTGCTTCTTCTATTGCTCCAACGAAGAAGAATGCTGCTTCTGGAAGGTCATCATGCTTTCCTTCTAGTATTTCTTTAAAGCTTCTTACTGTTTCCTTAAGTGGCACGTACTTACCTGTCATACCTGTAAACTGCTCAGCTACTGTAAATGGCTGGGATAGGAAACGCTGAATCTTTCTTGCACGAGCAACAGTTATTTTATCATCTTCAGACAATTCGTCCATACCAAGTATAGCGATGATATCTTGAAGCTCTTTATATCTTTGAAGTATCTCTTGAACTCCACGAGCTACTTTATAGTGCTCTTCTCCAACTACTAATGGATCTAGTATTCTTGATGAAGAATCTAGTGGGTCAACCGCTGGATAGATACCAAGCTCTGATATCTGACGTGAAAGAACCGTTTGAGCATCCAAGTGAGCAAATGTTGTAGCTGGTGCAGGGTCAGTTAAGTCATCGGCAGGCACATATACAGCCTGAACTGATGTTATAGAGCCTCTTTTTGTAGATGTGATTCTCTCTTGAAGCTGTCCCATCTCTGTAGCTAGTGTAGGCTGATAGCCAACGGCACTAGGCATACGTCCAAGAAGGGCAGAAACCTCTGAACCCGCTTGTGTAAATCTGAATATGTTGTCTATGAATAGAAGTACGTCCTGACCTTCTTTATCTCTGAAATATTCAGCCATTGTAAGTCCTGTTAACGCAACTCTCATTCTCGCTCCAGGTGGCTCGTTCATCTGACCAAACACTAGTGCTGTCTTGTCAATAACTCCTGAATCCTTCATTTCATGGTAAAGGTCATTTCCTTCTCTGGTTCTTTCACCAACACCAGAAAATACTGAAAGTCCACCGTGCTCTTTTGCTATATTGTTTATAAGCTCCTGTATAAGAACTGTTTTACCAACCCCAGCTCCTCCAAATAGACCTATTTTACCACCCTTAGCATATGGTGCGATAAGGTCAATAACCTTGATACCTGTTTCAAATATCTCTGTGGCTGTTTCCTGTTCGTCAAACGATGGAGCAGGTCTATGGATTGGCATGTTATCATTTGTGTTTGCTTCTCCAAGCTCATCTATTGTTTCACCAAGTACATTGAATAATCTTCCTAATGTACCTTTCCCTACAGGAACACTGATAGCTTTTCCTGTATCTATTGCATCCATGCCTCTGATTAGACCATCTGTTGATGACATGGCTATACATCTAACTGTATCATCGCCGATGTGTTGGGCTACTTCTACAACTATTTTATTGTCTTTGCCTTGTACTTCTATAGCGTTTAGAAGCTTTGGCAGGTTCTCTTCGCTAAACCTTATATCTAACACAGGTCCGATTATTTGGACAACTTTACCTATGTTTTTTTCGGCCATTTATTTCACTCCTTTGCTTTTGCGTAATTCTTAATTATTTAAGCGCTTCTGCTCCACCTACTATTTCCGATATCTCTTGAGTTATAGAAGCCTGACGAGCTCTATTATATACAAGCTTCAAATCATCTATCATTTCTTCAGCATTATCTGTAGCCGACTCCATAGCTGTTCTTCTTGCTCCTTGCTCACTTGCTGAAGACTCTATAAGCGCACCGTATATAGCACTTTGGATATATTTCGGTATCAAATAATCAAGCACCTCTTCTGGAGATGGTTCATATTCAATAAGAGTAGTCTTCTTCTTTTCATCGCCTTCTTTTATGCTTTCTGCTGGAAGAAGCTTGATAACTTTTGGTTCTTGAGATATAACACTCTTAAATCGTGTATATACAAGACTTACCTCATCTACTTCTCCTTTTTTATACAACTCTACAACTAGATTTCCTATGCTTTGTGCATCTAGAAACTGAGGATCTTCTGCTATGTGAAGATATTCTCCTGCTATTTTGTATCCTCTTTTTTTGAAGTGATCTCTACCCTTTTGTCCTACTGCTATGATAGTTGTGTTTTCTTTGTCAGTTATTTGACTTTCTGCTAGTTTTATAGCATTACCGTTATAGCCTCCTGCAAGACCTCTATCTCCAGTCAATACTATATATGCTCTATTTTTAACTTCACGCTTCGTTAGGAATGGGTGTCTTATTCCTGTTGTTGAAGACAGTATTTCTTGTATACTTCTTACTATAGTCTCATAGTATGGTCTTGTTCTTTCAAGCTTTTCCCTAGCTTTTCTAAGCTTAGCTGATGAAACAAGTTCCATAGCTTTTGTTATCTGCTTTGTACTGCTTACACTACGAATTCTTCTTTTAATGTCTCCCATTGATTGAGCCATGCTTTCACCTCTCTTCCTCTTTAGGATAATAGTCTTTTATCAGACTAGAAGCTCTTCTTAAACTCTTCTATACCTTTTACTAGTTCAGCTTCTATGTCTTCTGTAAGTTGCTTTTCTTCAACTATTTTCTTTCCTACTTGAGGATAGTTAGCTTCCATAAAGCTTAAGAATTCATTTTCAAATTCTTTTACTCTCTCTAGTGGGATATCAGATAGATACTTTTTAGATACAGCATATATTATCATAATTTGTTTCTCTACCGACATTGGCTGATATTGTGGCTGCTTAAGTATCTCCATTATTCTTTCACCTTGAGCTAGTCTCTCTTGAGTTTCTTTGTCAAGCTCTGAACCGAACTGTGCAAATGCTGCAAGCTCTCTATATTGTGCAAGCTCTAGCTTAAGTCCTCCAGATACCTTTTTCATAGCTTTTATCTGTGCTGAACCACCAACACGAGATACTGATAATCCAGAGTTAACTGCTGGTCTTTGTCCTGAGAAGAATAGCTCTGACTCTAGGAATATCTGACCGTCTGTTATTGATATAACATTTGTAGGGATATATGCAGATATATCTCCTGCAAGTGTTTCTATTATTGGAAGTGCAGTGATTGAACCACCGCCGTATTTTTCATCTAATCTTGCGGCTCTCTCTAGAAGTCTTGAGTGTAGATAGAATACATCTCCTGGATAAGCCTCACGTCCTGGTGGACGACGAAGTAACAATGACATTGCACGATATGCAACGGCGTGCTTAGACAAGTCATCATATATTATTAATACATCTTTTCCGTTGTACATGAATTCTTCTGCCATTGCAACTCCAGCATAAGGTGCGATGTATTGAAGTGGTGCAAGCTCACTTGCTGTTGCAGATACTATGATTGTGTAATCCATAGCTCCTTTTGCTTCAAGTGTATTAACTATTTGAGCAACAGTTGATCTTTTTTGGCCTATAGCTACATAGATACATATAACATCTTGACCTTTTTGGTTAATGATAGTATCTATTGCTATAGCTGTTTTACCAGTTTGTCTGTCACCGATTATAAGCTCTCTCTGTCCTCTTCCGATAGGAATCATTGAGTCTATTGCTTTAATACCTGTTTGTAGTGGAACAGAAACTGATTTTCTTTCAATAACACCAGGAGCATTTGCTTCTACTGGCCTGAATTTATCTGTATTTATAGGTCCTTTGCCATCTATTGCTTGACCTAATGAATTTACAACTCTTCCGATTAATGCATCTCCAACTGGAACTTCAACTATTCTTTCTGTTCTTTTTACAATGTCGCCTTCTTTTATATTGTCATCTGAACCTAGAAGAACGCAACCAACGTTATCTTCTTCAAGGTTAAGTGCCATACCGTATACTTCACCTGGGAACTCTAAAAGCTCACCAGCCATACAGTTCTCTAAGCCGTGAATTCTCGCGATACCGTCACCAACCTGGATAACTGTACCTACATCTACTACGTCTAGCTTTTTTTCGTACCTTTTAATCTGTTCTTTTATGATAGAACTGATTTCTTCAGGTCTTAGATTCATTAGTTCTTCACCCCTATCCTATTCTTACTCTTACATTGTTAAGATTCTTATAGATATCTTCGAGTCTACCTTTTATACTTGAGTCTATAACTTTGTCTTCTATTTTCACAAGTACTCCACCCATGAGTTTCTCGTCTACGATGTTTGAAAGAAGAACCTTTTTGCCCAATTTTTCTGATAATTTGCTTTGAAGCTTAAGTTTTTCTTCTTCATCCATAGGCACTGCTGTTACAGCTTGAGCTTCAACTATACCCATCTTTTTGTTAGATAGCTTTATATATTGTTCACTAATATCCTTCATATGTTTTTCTCTACTCTTATCTACAACGATGTAGCATAGGTTCAATATTTCTTGTGAAACCTTGCCACCAAAAATAGATTTGATTATGTCTTTTTTCTCATTTTTTGAAAGCTTAGGATGCTCAAAGATAGTCTTTAATTGTGGCTCATTTTCAAAAACATCAGATACCGCTTTTATCTCTTGCTTAAACTGATCTAGTTTATCTAGCTCAGTTGCTGCTTCAAATAATGCTTCAGCGTATCTTTTTCCAATTAATTTTGCCATTTCGCTTCCCCTACCTCATCAATGAACTTGTTTATCATATCCTTATGAGCATCGTCATCCAAGTTCTTCTCTACTACCTTTGTAGCTGCTAACATAGCTATCGTAACTACCTCAGACTTTAAGTCCTCCATAGTTCTCTCTCTTTCTCTTTCGATTTCATTTTTAGCTTTTACTAAAACACCTTCTGCTTCTTTCTTAGCTTCTGATACTATTTCTTCCCTTAGCTGGTCTCCTCTTTTCTTTGACGCTTCGACTATTGTTCTTGCCTCGTCTTTCGCTTCTTGTATCTTAACCTCATATTCATTTTTAAGATTCATAGCTTCTTCTCTTTGAGATTTAGCCTCATTAATGTCCTTTTCTATACCTTCTTTTCTGGCATTTAACATGTCTGACACTGGCTTAAACAAGAAGTGTCTAAGAATAACAAATAGTAATATTGTGGCTATTATCTGCAATGAAAAGTTATACAGATCCGGTAATACATTTACTGTTGGGGTCATGATTAGCCTCCTTTCTTTTGCTGTGAGGTATATATCCTTAAATGGTTTCCCATATATTTACATCATAATTATGCATAAAGTGAAACTTGATTCAGATGGAATCTTTCTTCCATCTAAATCGCAATTGAACCTATCCAAGGACTATCCAAATCTTAACTTCCACTTAATAGCGGAAGCTTAGATTTGTAAGTCATGGGAGAAACAAGAGATGGGTGGTGTACCCACCTCTTTACATTTCCTAATCTCTCCTATAGAGCTCCTAATAATGGTCTTACGAATAGCAAGATGATAGCTATAACTAATCCGTAGATACCAGTTGTCTCTGCAACCGCTTGACCAAGGATCATAGTCTTGATAACATCACCTTGTGCTTCTGGTTGTCTACCAACTGCTTCTGCAGCTTTACCAGCAGCGTATCCCTGTCCAATTCCAGGTCCTATACCTGCGATCATTGCTAATCCTGCACCTATTGCTGAACATCCTAATATAAAAGCTTCGTTTGTAATTCCTTGTATCATTTTATATCCTCCTTTAATATTGTTTTTTATTTTTTATATGGAACCAAAATATTGGTTCGAGGTTACTTCTTTAATGAATTTTTATTCATCCGCCATAGCACCTGATATAAATACCATTGTAAGCATTATGAATATAAATGTTTGGATCAAGCCTGCAAACACGTCAAAGTATGCGTGGAACACAGGTGTTACAAGTGGTGAAATAAATCCTAGTGCTTGATAAATCAATCCCATTATTATAACTCCACTTAGTATGTTACCAAAAAGACGGAATGACAATGAAACAGGGTTTGCCAATTCTCCTATTATATTTAGTGGAGCTAGGAATGGAACTGGATCAAAAAATCCTTTAATATATCCTCCCAACCCTCTTGTTTTTAAACCATAGTATTGAGTTAGTACGAAGGTCATTATCGCTAAAGCAAGTGTAACGTTGTAGTCTGATGTGGGAGGTGTGAAGCCTATTAGCCCAAATAGGTTTGCAACTGCTAGGTATATTGCTAAAGTACCTATGTAAGGCGCAAAACCTAATCTGTTTGGACCCATTGTAGATTTAACTAATGATTCTATAGCTTCAACAAAAATTTCCATAACATTAAGTAATCCTGATGGCTTTTCGTCAACTTTGGCCTTCTTCACTTTGCTATTTACTACAAGTGCAAATATTGAGAGAAGGATGACTATAACCCATGAATTGACGACTGAATCATGTATATATATCTGTTCACCAAACATTGTAAAAATAATACCCTTTTCCATATTTAACCTCCTTTCGTTAGTTATAAAATTTTGTATTACTAATTAAAAATTTAACTATCTGTTTTTCTTTTTGACTTATTTTTTACCATATCATATAGTGTATCAGAAATTATAACAATTTTCACCATAAAAAAACCTAAAATTACTGTATATAAACTGATATAATCTGCAATAGCTGAAATACCCAAAACTATTCCATAAATAATATATCTAATCATGTAGTTGCCTGCAACATAAGGCATGACCTTTTGTGGAGACATCTTCACGGATTTTTCAAGGGTGAGTGACATAAGTCTAAAATTAAGTATATTTATTGAAGCTCCAAATACTAATCCATATACATACTGCTTAGGATTTGAAAGTGTCATGAAAATTATTCCTGACACTATTAGTACTAATATAATTATTCGTTTTATTATCCTATTTTGATAGTTTCCTTCAAGGCTCATAGACTCACTTCCTTTTAGTTCCTCTAGTAGTAATCTTAAAAAGACTTATAAACGATGTTATGATTCCAAAAATTGAAAATATGGCTAAAAACACTACTTTAGTCCCTAATAAATCATCTAAATATTTACCTAAAATTATTCCTCCTAGGATTGGAACTGTCATGGAAATACCTATTTGTGAAACAAGTACAAGGTTTTCGAGTATTTTCGACTTATCTTTTACCTTCAATTTTATCACTCCACGAATTTTTTTCAATAGTATAAATTTACAGTTTATTTGGATACATATTAATTTTTCCCCATAAATACATACTATATAATCCAAATATTTTGTATAGTCGTTATATTTATTTATATCGTACCCTATATATTATGAACTAATTTTCATCTAAAAGCAAATATAAGTGTATAGTTATGAATATTTTACAAATGAAAAAATGGAGCTATTGTGACTATAGCCCCATTTTTTGTGAGCAAAGATTATTATAGGAATGCTAACCCTAAAGCTATTATAACTCCAGTATAGATTAAGTCAATTATACAGAATCCCATGATATCTCTCGCACCAAGTCCTGCTATACCAAGTGCTGGCAAAGCCCAGAATGGTTGAATCATGTTTGTCCACGCATCTCCCCATGATATAGCTAAAGCTGTTTTTGCAGCTGGCACCCCTAGTTCAAGCCCTGCAGGCATCATTATAGGAGCTTGTACTGCCCATTGGCCACCACCTGAAGGTACAAAGAAATTAACTAGTCCTGCACTTAAGAAAGTGAATAATGGAAAGGTTCTTGGTGTAGAGATGGATACGAACATATTTGACATTTGTCCTGCAAGCGATAATCCTACCGCATTTTTCCCAACCATCATACCCATTATACCTGCATAAAATGGGAATTGAAGTATGATTCCAGCAGTTCCTTTTGCAGCATTCCCTAATGCACCAAGGAATCTCTTAGGTGTTCCATGAAGTATAATTCCAGTAAACAAGAAAATGAAGTTAACTATATTAAGATTCAAGTCAAAGCCTTTATTCATGAAATGATATATAATATAAACAAATCCTAATGCTCCTATTATAATTGAAAGTATTGGACTATTTTCTACTTTCTCAGCAGGAGTCATCTGATCTCTTGCAAGTGTCACTTCTTCTTCCTCTTCAAGAAGCTTTAGATCTATTGAAACCACTTTACTTGCTTCAGGGTGCATTGCCTTATTTACAAATGGTAGTGTAAATATTATTAGAGCAGATATTATAAGATTTGTTGATGAAAATATTGTTTGAGTAGTTGGTATAGCTGTTGTAATAGCCCCAGAAGTTACTTTTGCAAGATCAGGACTCTGTGTAGCTATCGTAAGTGGTATTGAGCCTGATATTCCACCGTGCCATACAAGAAAGCCTGAGTATGCAGCTGCTATTAAAAGTCTATAATCTACACCTTTTACTTGTTTTGCAATTTCTCTTGCATATAATGCACCAATAACTAGCCCAAATCCCCAGTTAATCCAGCAAGCGATTGCAGAAACTAGAGAAACTGCTAAGATTGCTTGTGTAGGTGTTTTACTAAATGATGCAAGTTTTGATAGTCCTTTTTTGATGATTGGAGCACTTGCTAATGTATGTCCAGTAACTAATACTAACGCCATTTGCATTGAAAATTGTAATAAGCTCCAAAAACCATCTCCCCAGTGTGTTACCATTTGTATTGGACTTTGGGATGTAGCAAATATACCCATTACAAAAACAAAAAGAGTTAGAAAAACAGCAAATAAGAACGGATCTGGTAAATACTTTTGTACTATAGTAACGCAACCATTAGTGAATTTTTTAAACATAGTTTCCCTCCTTTAAAGTCCTGTTTTATTTAGTGTCGCTGAAAGGCATGCGCCCCTCAGCAACACTAAATCTAAAATGATATTACAACTCCATCTTTTTAAGATTTTCAGATACTATTAATTCTGCTTCTGTAGCTGCTTTTACATCTTCTACTGTAGCTTCTGGACCAAGCTCGGTTAAAACTAGTCCTTTATCTGTTACTTCTATAACTCCCATCTCTGTTATTATCAAATCCACTTGACCTGCTGCTGTAAGTGGAAGCTTACACTCTTTTAATATCTTTGGATTTCCTTTTGCTGTATGCTCCATTGCAACTATAACCTTTTTAGCTCCTACTACAAGATCCATAGCGCCACCCATACCTGGTACCATCTTGCCTGGAATCATCCAGTTAGCAAGATTTCCTTTTTCATCTACTTGAAGAGCACCTAGTACTGTTGCATCTACGTGTCTTCCTCTGATTATTGCAAATGACGTCGCACTGTCAAAGAATGCTCCACCTGGTAATATAGTAACTGGCTGTCCACCTGCATTCGATATATCTTTGTCTTCTTTTCCTGCCTCTGGTGCAGGTCCTAAGCCTACGAAACCATTTTCTGATTGAAATGTAATATCCATTCCTTCTGGTATATAGTTAGCTACTAATGTTGGCAATCCAATACCTAGGTTAACTACATCACCATCTTTTAATTCTTGTGCTACTCTTTTAGCTATAACTTCTCTTATTTGACCTTTATCCATTATTCTTCACCCCTTACTATATAGTCTACAAAAATGCCAGGAGTCATAACATTGTTAGGATCTAGTTCTCCTACTTCCACTACTTTTTCAGCCTCTACTATTACAACATCTGCAGCCATAGCTACTAGTGGATTAAAGTTTCTTGTTGATTTGCTATAATATACATTTCCTTTTTTATCTACTATTGAACCTGCTACTAATGCAATATCTGCTTTTAATGGAAGCTCTAGCAAGTATTCTTTCCCATCTATTTCGATTTTTTGTTTTCCTTCTTCTACTACTGTTCCTATTCCTGTTGGTGTTAAGAATCCACCTAATCCTGCTCCACCAGCTCTTACTTGCTCAGCTAGAGTACCTTGAGGTACTAGCACTACTTCTGTTTCTTTTTCATTCATCTGTCTTCCTGTTTCAGGATTTGTACCTATATGTGACGCTATTATTTTTTTAGCTTGCTTATTTACTACAAGCTTGCCTATACCTATTTCTGGGAATGCTGTATCATTAGCGATAATTGTTAAGTCTTTTACTCCTTTTGCTACTAATGCATCAATAACCTTGTGCGGATTTCCTACTCCTAGGAATCCACCTATCATTACTGTCATGCCATCTTTAATTTGATCTACTGCTTGTTCGATGGATACTAATTTGTTCATAATGCACACCTCCGTATATTTTATCTCTCTACTATAAGTGCTGTTCCTTGTCCTCCACCTATACATAGAGTTGCTAAGCCTGTTTTTGCATCTCTTTTCATCATTTCATATATTAGTGTTATTAGTATTCTTGCTCCTGATGCTCCTATTGGATGCCCTATTGCTATTGCCCCACCATTTACGTTTACTTTTTCTGGATTTAATCCTAAATCTTTTACTACTGATAATGATTGTGCTGCGAATGCTTCGTTTGCTTCTATTAGATCTAACTGTTCTGCTGTTATTCCTGCTTTTTCTAGTGCTTTTTTTGTTGCTGGTACTGGTCCATATCCCATTATCTTTGGATCTAATGCTGCTGATGCATATGATTTTATTGTTACTAATGGTTTTAGTCCTAGCTCTTCTGCTTTTTCTTTTGACATTACTATTAGCATTGCTGCTCCGTCATTTATTCCTGATGCATTTCCTGCTGTTACTGTTCCATCTTTTTTGAATGCTGGTCTTAGTTTTGTCAGCTTCTCTATTGTTGTTCCATG
>NZ_JBNPXI010000003.1:369748-378200 GCF_050433385.1 Brassicibacter mesophilus | reverse complement strand
TCTTAATTTCGATGGAAAATGAACTGGTTTTTACTACTGCACAGATACCAGCTTCATCAGTATCTGTATTGTTCATTTCAGAAACTTTAACAGCTGCAAAAGAAGGTTGAACTACCTGCGGTTCTCTTGGTATTAATGCCAGGGATTCATTGCGAATTACTCTTAGCCAGTAATAGTATTGACCTGGTTTAATTCCATTCTCGCTGCACCATTCTCGTACTGGCATACCACTATTCCTACATCCAGAGATAATTTCACGCCATTCCTGAACCTTAACCTGATGGCTTACAGATCTCATATCCATATAGATCCCTCCTAAGACTTTTAAAGTGTTTGTAACACTTGTAAACACTTTAAAAGTGTTCACAAGTCTACTTTATTATCTCATTTAGGCATCACTTAGAAAATCCATCAATTATTATACGCTTACGTTCTATTAAAAGTTTACTCTACATATTCCCAAATATAACCTAGATATGACTTTACATTCTACTGTAGTTCTATTAAAAGCTGTAGGACTGATTGACAGCATAGAAGGGACTTTATCCAACTTTACATTCTACTGTAGTTCTATTAAAAGGTAGGACTGATTGACAGCATAGAAGGGACTTTATCCAACTTTACATTCTACTGTAGTTCTATTAAAAGTTTGATTTACAATGTTTTACAGTTACGCTGTTTTGCTTTACATTCTACTGTAGTTCTATTAAAAGTATCACACTGATAACCTGTCATGTCATATAAGGGTCTTTACATTCTACTGTAGTTCTATTAAAAGACTTCCACTAAATCATCTAATAATATCTTTAACTTCTTTACATTCTACTGTAGTTCTATTAAAAGTATAAATCATTAACTTCTGTTGTTAAGTGTGATATGCTTTACATTCTACTGTAGTTCTATTAAAAGGAAGATAAAGCAAGCCAGTTGCACCTCGATGCTGTCTTTACATTCTACTGTAGTTCTATTAAAAGACTGTCACACTGATAACCTGTCATGTCATATAAGGGTCTTTACATTCTACTGTAGTTCTATTAAAAGACAGCATCGAGGCATAGTTGGCTCGCTTTGTCTTCCCTTTACATTCTACTGTAGTTCTATTAAAAGAAATGGTATCTTCCATATTGTAGCCACCAATACTGCTTTACATTCTACTGTAGTTCTATTAAAAGTCGTCCTTTGTGATATCTTCAATTTGTTTGAGATACTTTACATTCTACTGTAGTTCTATTAAAAGATATAACGATTGCTTGATTTATGATTATATGTTTATCTTTACATTCTACTGTAGTTCTATTAAAAGGCATAAAATAATGATCAATGAACGTAAAGAAGTTATTCTTTACATTCTACTGTAGTTCTATTAAAAGCAATAGGCAATAACGGCTTTAGAACAGTAGAGGGAACCTTTACATTCTACTGTAGTTCTATTAAAAGTAGGACTGATTGACAGCATAGAAGGGACTTTATCCAACTTTACATTCTACTGTAGTTCTATTAAAAGCCAACAGCAGACAAATGTAAATAAAAACCAATTAAAACTTTACATTCTACTGTAGTTCTATTAAAAGTGTTTACTATATCCATTAAAGAAGTAAGGGCTTCAGCCTTTACATTCTACTGTAGTTCTATTAAAAGCTGGATTCTCGTATATGTTGCCGATAACTTTTGACCTCTTTACATTCTACTGTAGTTCTATTAAAAGGAAGAAATATAATGACGTTCGACATTGGAGTTACTGACTTTACATTCTACTGTAGTTCTATTAAAAGATAATAGATTATTTTGCGGGCAAAAGTAGAGTGCTTTACATTCTACTGTAGTTCTATTAAAAGAATCAATTTTGGTACATATAATGTATATTATGTGTACTTTACATTCTACTGTAGTTCTATTAAAAGTATCAATTCCTAGACTATTGAAATATATTTTATCATCCTTTACATTCTACTGTAGTTCTATTAAAAGACTTCGTATACCTCGCCTATGTGATTAGTCTTTTTTACCTTTACATTCTACTGTAGTTCTATTAAAAGGTTTGCAGTTGTCATTTGATACACGCTCCTTTTAATCTTTACATTCTACTGTAGTTCTATTAAAAGGCCTAGAGAGTTTAAATCCTACTCTAAAGAGCGCACTTTACATTCTACTGTAGTTCTATTAAAAGTGTAAGTTGTCAAGTTTTCCATCTCCTAAATGTTTCTTTACATTCTACTGTAGTTCTATTAAAAGAGATAGAAAAGGCGTAATGTAAATATATTTGTTTTGCTTTACATTCTACTGTAGTTCTATTAAAAGATACTGATGAGGATTAAATATCCGAAACTAGCCAATCTTTACATTCTACTGTAGTTCTATTAAAAGTTCACCTCCTCGTTTTAGATTATTTAAAAAGCTTTTCACTTTACATTCTACTGTAGTTCTATTAAAAGAATAAAAGTATTAACGTTATATTTACTCTCAGCATACTTTACATTCTACTGTAGTTCTATTAAAAGTACTGATGAGGATTAAATATCCGAAACTAGCCTATCTTTACATTCTACTGTAGTTCTATTAAAAGTAGATATATTGACAAGATTTAGAACATGTAAGGCGGCTTTACATTCTACTGTAGTTCTATTAAAAGAATCTAAGGCAACTCAGAGAATAGACCCTGTAATATCCTTTACATTCTACTGTAGTTCTATTAAAAGAGATGCAATGCAATCACAAAGTCAAGTGCTAACAAGCTTTACATTCTACTGTAGTTCTATTAAAAGACGTTTGCAGTTGTCATTTGATACACGCTCCTTTTAATCTTTACATTCTACTGTAGTTCTATTAAAAGATGGCATGGCTAGAGACTGGTAAACAGCCTTACAAGGACTTTACATTCTACTGTAGTTCTATTAAAAGGTACAATAGTTGGTATAGCTATCGGTAAGTTATTCCACTTTACATTCTACTGTAGTTCTATTAAAAGTATGAACAAGGTATGTCACCAAATGTAGTTGAAGAAACTTTACATTCTACTGTAGTTCTATTAAAAGCTACTACTTACCTGTTTTTAAATTGAACTTAAAGTTCTTTACATTCTACTGTAGTTCTATTAAAAGCTTAACGTTTCCGTTCTATACTCCCTCATTATTTCTTTCTTTACATTCTACTGTAGTTCTATTAAAAGAAGACTTCTTCTAGTACATTGCCTTTATGTCTTACGTACTTTACATTCTACTGTAGTTCTATTAAAAGGTAAGCGTTGAAATTTGAAATAACAGGGAAAAAAAACTTTACATTCTACTGTAGTTCTATTAAAAGAGGAAAGCACTAGATAAGGAAGAAGAAAAGAAACGACTTTACATTCTACTGTAGTTCTATTAAAAGTCTTTCAGTTTTAAAATTGTAACGTGCCCATTCTCTCTTTACATTCTACTGTAGTTCTATTAAAAGCAGACTACAAATGGACTGCAACTATTACTTAGGGAACTTTACATTCTACTGTAGTTCTATTAAAAGGGTGACACACCCCCCTGTTGTTTTTTTTCGCGTAATGCTTTACATTCTACTGTAGTTCTATTAAAAGCAAACCCTGTCGTATAGGCATTATCGATGTATCATCCTTTACATTCTACTGTAGTTCTATTAAAAGAATTTTATACATGGCCCAATTTTGAAAATCAGTGAACTTTACATTCTACTGTAGTTCTATTAAAAGGCAATATTAAGGGTATAGAGTCTTTTGGCGTTCTCGCTTTACATTCTACTGTAGTTCTATTAAAAGTATTTTTTCACTCATTACGCCAAGTGATACCTCATACTTTACATTCTACTGTAGTTCTATTAAAAGACATTAGTTTTAATTCTTTTTACTTCACTTAGAAACTTTACATTCTACTGTAGTTCTATTAAAAGTTAGTAGTGTTTTATCATAAGGTTTTTTATTTTGAAACTTTACATTCTACTGTAGTTCTATTAAAAGTAATTCAACTTCCATTTGATTTTCTTTGTTACAATACTTTACATTCTACTGTAGTTCTATTAAAAGATCTATTATTAGAAAATAAGAATTCAAAATCAGCAACCTTTACATTCTACTGTAGTTCTATTAAAAGTATATCATCTATCTTCCTTTTTTCTTTTGTAGACTCCTTTACATTCTACTGTAGTTCTATTAAAAGTAGATGTTTTATAATTACTTAGTAATAGTAAACTTACTTTACATTCTACTGTAGTTCTATTAAAAGAAAGTATCTTAGCGATTTAAAGAGAAGTCTTAATTTTCTTTACATTCTACTGTAGTTCTATTAAAAGAGTGCCAATATAGATGGTAAAGGGGTGCTTGTTGGGTCTTTACATTCTACTGTAGTTCTATTAAAAGTTATATGTGCAAATATATTTGCATGTTATGACTAATCTTTACATTCTACTGTAGTTCTATTAAAAGAAACTTAACAAGGAATATGACCTTAAAAAAAATCTTTCTTTACATTCTACTGTAGTTCTATTAAAAGTAAGCCTATTCCTGCGACTTTAGAAACAGCGAAGAAACTTTACATTCTACTGTAGTTCTATTAAAAGTAACGTTTCCGTTCTATACTCCCTCATTATTTCTTTCTTTACATTCTACTGTAGTTCTATTAAAAGGCAAATTGATTTATAATTATATTAACTTGGTTATAATTCTTTACATTCTACTGTAGTTCTATTAAAAGGCCTACAATTGATACAGTTGTAGAAGATATAGCGACCTTTACATTCTACTGTAGTTCTATTAAAAGCAGTAACTCCAATGTCGAACGTCATTATATTTCTTCCTTTACATTCTACTGTAGTTCTATTAAAAGTATTCAATACTACCATCATGTAAGTAGCAACAGCTATCTTTACATTCTACTGTAGTTCTATTAAAAGTGATGAAGTGTTTTTACTTTCAATTTCAATTGTATCTTTACATTCTACTGTAGTTCTATTAAAAGTACAGAAATAGTTGATGCAAGAAATAGTATAGTTAACTTTACATTCTACTGTAGTTCTATTAAAAGCCCCCAATGCCCCATATATCCAAAAGATTTTTTTTACTTTACATTCTACTGTAGTTCTATTAAAAGTAAATAACTATATAATCTACTCCAATATCAGTATCAGCCTTTACATTCTACTGTAGTTCTATTAAAAGGTTATTTTCATATTCCTTTTTGTAATAACCTCATCTATCTTTACATTCTACTGTAGTTCTATTAAAAGAGTCCACAATTTGGACATACCTCAATAGTAATTTGTTTCTTTACATTCTACTGTAGTTCTATTAAAAGGAAATTGAAAGGGCAAGAAGATTTCTAGTTCAATGTCTTTACATTCTACTGTAGTTCTATTAAAAGTTATCTCTTCTAGTAATGAATATGTTGACTCTCTACTTTACATTCTACTGTAGTTCTATTAAAAGGCTCTAGCTCTACCATGCTTAACTGCAACGTCACTATCTTTACATTCTACTGTAGTTCTATTAAAAGCCTAAATTATATCAGTGGTTGACCTCCGATTGACGTCTTTACATTCTACTGTAGTTCTATTAAAAGGACTGATATTTATAGCAACAAAAGCTTCACCAAATACCTTTACATTCTACTGTAGTTCTATTAAAAGATTTTTCTTAGCACTGGGCATACTATATAAATAAACCTTTACATTCTACTGTAGTTCTATTAAAAGGTTCTCAAGAATTACTCTTTCATTTAATCCTTCTAGCTTTACATTCTACTGTAGTTCTATTAAAAGTATGCCATCCCTTAAAACATTCATCACTCAACCTCCCTTTACATTCTACTGTAGTTCTATTAAAAGAGCTGCATACCACACTCTTTATACCTCGCTTTCTAACTTTACATTCTACTGTAGTTCTATTAAAAGTTTACGGGCAGCAATATAAATAGACCAGCTCTAGAACTTTACATTCTACTGTAGTTCTATTAAAAGATACCATGCTCGTTAGGCTTGTTTGCTTCTACTACTATCTTTACATTCTACTGTAGTTCTATTAAAAGGAAATAAGCTGTATGTACCTTATGCGAGAAAACAACTTTACATTCTACTGTAGTTCTATTAAAAGAATATAATTTCTATTAATATCATAGAAAACATGAGACTTTACATTCTACTGTAGTTCTATTAAAAGTATGTCTTATATCTAAAACTCATAGTTGCGTTATCTTCTTTACATTCTACTGTAGTTCTATTAAAAGAAGGAAAGTCTTATTAACTACTGTAAAGCCAAAGGACTTTACATTCTACTGTAGTTCTATTAAAAGCTCTGAGTCTTATTTCAGTAACACCCATATCATCACTTTACATTCTACTGTAGTTCTATTAAAAGTATACTAGCTTTTGTTGCAGCTCCACCAAGGCCAACAACCTTTACATTCTACTGTAGTTCTATTAAAAGTCATGCCAGTAATATTTGCAAGCCTTGCTAAAGAAGTAGCTTTACATTCTACTGTAGTTCTATTAAAAGTAAAAACTTGTATCAACCCTTTTTCAACTAAAGTTCTTTACATTCTACTGTAGTTCTATTAAAAGTGTTTCATCTTCTGACTTGTGTTTTAAACCATTACCCACTTTACATTCTACTGTAGTTCTATTAAAAGTTGACCAATGTTATCTAATTCAGTAGCTCCATCTAACTTTACATTCTACTGTAGTTCTATTAAAAGGAAACGACCATGAAATTTCAGCTGTGAGATATGCATCTTTACATTCTACTGTAGTTCTATTAAAAGGTTGTAAATATAATTCATCCTCATTCTCCCTTTCTATCTTTACATTCTACTGTAGTTCTATTAAAAGCCTGCAATCTTGCTTTACATTTGTACCTAGATATTTCTTTACATTCTACTGTAGTTCTATTAAAAGTTGCTGTATCAAAATTAATTTTTAAAGTTCCACCACCTTTACATTCTACTGTAGTTCTATTAAAAGCTACTAAAAAATCATGTTCAGAATGCTGTAGTACAAGCTTTACATTCTACTGTAGTTCTATTAAAAGATTATAAGAATGTAAGCGAAAAAGAGTGCAAGTATAGCTTTACATTCTACTGTAGTTCTATTAAAAGGATTGGTCAAGGTGCTGGGAGTAATTACGGTACTTACTTTACATTCTACTGTAGTTCTATTAAAAGGATGAAGTGTGAGATAATATTATTAAGCACTATTCATGCTTTACATTCTACTGTAGTTCTATTAAAAGTATCTGTTATTAATTTTTCAACACTTTTTATTTCAGACTTTACATTCTACTGTAGTTCTATTAAAAGTATAATAGCTGAACTAATAGAATATGCTAAAAACCACTTTACATTCTACTGTAGTTCTATTAAAAGACTTACTAAAGACACGTTTTTCTTTAAATATCCAACTTTACATTCTACTGTAGTTCTATTAAAAGCTATCATATTAGATGTTTTTGAGAGGTCAATTAGCAACTTTACATTCTACTGTAGTTCTATTAAAAGCAACGTATTTAGTAACAACAATGCAGCTTCAATTAACTTTACATTCTACTGTAGTTCTATTAAAAGCAATGATTGTATTTTGTGCATTCGAGCAAATGCAAACTTTACATTCTACTGTAGTTCTATTAAAAGTCTCCTTGTTCTTTTTCCCACTTTCCTATTAACTCCCTTTACATTCTACTGTAGTTCTATTAAAAGAATTGAGAGTTATTAAGGAGGTATAAGATTATGAAACCTTTACATTCTACTGTAGTTCTATTAAAAGGAGCGCTCTGTAGAGTTTAGGTATATATCTTTATCTCCTTTACATTCTACTGTAGTTCTATTAAAAGAAAATTAAGCGTTAACGCCTTGATTAGTTATTCTATCTTTACATTCTACTGTAGTTCTATTAAAAGCTTAAGGACTTCTTCATGAATTTTTTCTTCTTCCTTCTTTACATTCTACTGTAGTTCTATTAAAAGCTTTTTTATCTGAACGCTCAGTTACAAAACCTTCCTCCTTTACATTCTACTGTAGTTCTATTAAAAGTTACAACAATACTGATTGCTAAATTTACAGTTAGGCTTTACATTCTACTGTAGTTCTATTAAAAGGATGTAAGTTGTCTTACTCCCCTGCTTGCTAAAATATCTTTACATTCTACTGTAGTTCTATTAAAAGTATTCATTCTGATGGGAAACTAGCAAATATGATAACTTTACATTCTACTGTAGTTCTATTAAAAGGATGCTAGATAGTCTTTATATTCCTTTTGTTTCTTCTTTACATTCTACTGTAGTTCTATTAAAAGTAATTCACCTGTACCAGAACCAAGACTCTTTTCAGCCCTTTACATTCTACTGTAGTTCTATTAAAAGAAGTATATGAATGTGATGAATATTCAGCTATGACAAACTTTACATTCTACTGTAGTTCTATTAAAAGAATGAAGTAATAGCATTTACAACAGCTTAATAGGCCTT